>QQUM01000014.1 GCA_008501545.1 Calditrichota bacterium | reverse complement strand
ACAATACCAGTACAGGCGATAACCAGGGTGTTACTTATATCGATGATTTTGAAGGCGCTGAACGTCCAACGCCACTCAGCATCATGCGAAAGAGCTGGACAGATGCCAGTGCGCCTGTTCCTATTCAAAGATATTATGATGATCCCAAACACGTCATGGCACAGCGAGGTAAACTGGTCTGGTATAATCCTTATACACGCGTCAGTATCAACGATATTTGGCCTGAACGTGAAGTGAACAGCCAAACCGGCCAACTTACCGACGTGCTCATCATGGAATTCACCCCAACAGAATACGAAGACCGGCCGCTCAACCAGAGCTGGCATGGGGTGATGCGCGCATTGTCGTCCGGCTATTTCAACCAGTCTGAAAGCAAATTTTTGGAAATTACGGTTGCGGGGACAACCGGCAAATTAAACATCGATCTCGGGATGATTCGCGAAGACGTGATTCCCAACGGTAAACTGGATTCTGAAGATATTCCCGTTGGCGGTGTGCGGCTTGGAACGCTGGATGATGGCGAAGACATCGGACTTGATGGCATGCAGGGAAGTGATTTGGGTGATAATCCTGATTTTTGGGATATCGATGCCAGTGGAACGCGGGAACCCTGGGAACCTTTGAGTAATGATGATTGGTCTTATTCGCAAAGCTCGGGTAATTATGCGCAAATTAATGGAACAGAAAACAGCAAAAATGACGGCAGCCAAATCCCGGATACAGAGGATTTAAACCGCAACAATGTCGTTGATTTACTGGATAGTTATTTCTCGTATCATATCGATCTTGATGATACGAATAATCCGTATTTTGTTGGTTATACCAATCCGAACGAAGCGGAGTTGATTAATCGTTATCGTTTGTACCGTATACCATTGCAGGTTTTGGCAGGTGCTACCGATACGACATACCGTTCTATCGTGAGTAAACCGGACCTGGCCAATATTCAATATGCCCGTTTGTGGATGAGTGGGGTCGATTCGGCCAAGACCGTTCGCTTAAAAATAGCTGAAATCAATCTGACGGGAAATGACTGGAAGGAACAAGGCGTTTCTGAGACAGAAGATTTTACCACCTATGCAAATCCTGATGGTACTATCGATGATGAAACCGTATCAGTCTCGGTGCTCAACACGCATGACAATCCTGACAACTATCTTGAACCTCCGGGCGTTTCCGGTGTTGTTGACCGGATTACCAAAGCACGGGCCAAGGAACAGGCGCTGGCAATATCTGTCAGGGATTTGCAGGCGGGCTGGAATGGTCTTGTGAAAAAAACCTTGCTGGAAAAGCAGGACTGGATTCACTATAAGAATCTGAAAATGTTCGTTGGCGCTTACGGTGAAAACATGGTGCAGGACACATCGGCTGTGTCGCCGTTGGAGTTTTTTATCCGATTTGGAAGTGATGAAAACAACTACTACGAAATTCGGCAGCCACTTTACGGGCCAACAGCTTATGAGCCTGTTCGATCTGTCATGTGGAATGAATTCAATGAAATTGACGTCCCACTCTTTGATTTGACCAGTATGAAAATGATGGGAGATGACATTCTGCCGCTTGATCCGGCTGATTCTACAAATACGATTTTTTATAAAGAAGTTGGGCGCAAACAATACCGCTTCAAAGGAATTCCATCGATTTCAAACGTGCGCGTTTTCTGGGTTGGGATTGTGAACAAGACCTCAACAACCTGGGAAGGCGAGGTTTGGCTTAACGAATTGCGTCTTTCCAATATTGAGAAAGAAAAAGGCATTGCGATGCGGGCCAGTGTGGATTTTGGCTTGTCTGATCTACTTTCAGTGAATGCCGAGATCAATCGCCAGGATGCTGATTTTCATAATGTTGGCGAACGATTTGGAAAGGGAAGTACGGCGGAGTCCTATTCTGTTAGCGGGAATATGAAAGTCGATAAATTTTTGCCACAAAGCTGGGGATTAAGTATTCCTGTCAGCGCCAACTATCGCAAATCCAAAACCACGCCGAAATACGATCCTTCACTCGGTGATATTGTTTTGGAAGATTCCGGTGACGAAAACCTTTTGGAGAAAAAATTATCCCGAGCGGAGGATAAGGGATTTAATATTTCCGTCAGCAAACCGCGCAAGTCCCAACGGTTCTACATCAAATACACGCTTGACGCATTGCAAGGTAAATTGAGCCATAACAGATCAAGTCAAAACGCACCAACAATGAAATTGAGCAATGCGCGAAACTGGTCTGGAAACGTCGATTACAATATAACTTTTGGGCAAAATACGTTTTTCAGCCCACTGAAATTTCTCAAGGATTTACCGCTGGTTAGCAAATACAGCGAAACGAAATTGTATTATCTGCCGCGTTCTTTTACTGCCGGTGCCAATGGCTCGTCCAAATGGTCGGAACGGCAAACCCGTTCATTGCAGGGGGATGATGGAAAGTATACTTCCACGAGCACGAAAACTTTGAACCGCAACGCCAATTTGACAATGAAGCTCACCGACAAACTCTCTGGGAATATTTCACGTTCATGGGTTGGTGATGTGCGTGGCAGCTGGCTGGAATCGTTAACGGCAAGTAATGATACGACAAAATATATCGACCGGTCTAAATCACAAAATTTCAAAACGGATTTTTCACCGGAGATTTTCAGCTTTTTTACAAATACATTCAGTTATTCATCTGCATATAGATTTTCCAACAACCCGGCGCAAAAAGACCGGGCACGCAGTGCTTCAACAAATAACACAATCAGCGCATCCGGGACGTTGAAATTCTCGCAGTTGTTCAAACGCAGCTCTTCGGGTTCGAAGGGACGTGCCACAACACCAAGACGCCGAACGCCAGGACGCAGCAAACCCGGCGAGCCAAAAGATGAAAAAAGTGAGGAAGAGGGCGAGGAAAAAGAGAAGAAATCCCGGCCCAATCCGTTGAAGTTGCTAAAGTCGCTCGTTACAAATATCGGGAGTGTGCGGGATATAAAAGTCAATTATTCTGATCGAAACAACTACACAAATGCGGCAATCCTGCAGGAGCCGGGTAATAATTATAAATTCGGTTTTGTGGATGATAAATTCGTACGCAACATCCAATATGCTGAAAGCGCGACCGGAAATCTGGTTGGCATCAATGCAAATAAATCGCTCAATTTATCGACAGGATTCAAGCTGACAAAAGCCATCGATGTCTCGCTTAAATATGATTTCACGGACCAGACAACGCAGAGTACACAAACAACTGGAAATTACTCACAATCCGCCTTCCGGATCACCGACGATGACGGCGATACGAATGATGTCTTTATTCCGTTTCCGGATATTACCCTCACCTGGAATGGTGTGGAAAAAATCGGCCCCTTGAGCAAGTTTTTTAAAAGTTTGAATCTGAGTTCAAACTTTACCTTTAAAAAGGCGACATACTGGCGGGATGATAAAGATAATAAAACCAAAGATGATTATCAGGTCAGTCAACGTCCGCTCATTCGTGCATCGATGACTTTTAAAAACGGTATCACTTCAAACTTTGCCAAAAACCACTCCGTTGGTGAAGGACAGGCGTTTACACAAAGTGGTGATATCGTGTTGTTGAATACTGGCGACCGTAACACGACCGATGATATCAGTTTTTCCGCATCCTATAGCAAACGCAGTGGCTTCTCCTTGCCCCTTCCCTTTCTAAGCAAAAAGAAACTCGACAACAGTGTTGATATAAGCATAACATATTCCAGCAGCAGTACCCGCGGTGAACGCTGGAATAAAACCGAAAGTAAATGGGAAGAGTTTACATCATCGGAGCGCTGGTCGCTGCAACCGAAGTTGACATACAGCTTCAGCAGTCGTGTAAAAGGTGGCGCACACTTTGAGCTGGGCGTGAACAAATCAAAACTCAGTGGTGAGACAAAAATTAAAGAATTTCTTATCGATGTAAATATTTCAATTCGAGGAAATTAACAAACTCCGCGGATGTGTCCGCAGGAATACTCGCAATTCAATACTTGATTCTCACATGGTTTGCAACTAAATTTGCGACTAAATCCAGCCATATTAACCAATAATTGAACATGAGTATAATTTGATGCCTGATTTTAGCAAAGGCCGGTGCGTTTTGCTGCCGGCTCTTTTTATTTTGGTTTTCAGCCTGTCAATGTCCTGTGATGATAAACCGACACGTGTCCGGGATATCCCCGATTTTAACGCGCAGCGTGCTTTTGCTTATTTGGAGCAGCAAGTCGCTTTTGGCCCGCGGGTGCCTGGGACGGAAGCACATGCCAATTGTCTGAAAATGTTTAAAGATTCGTTGGAAGCGTGCGGGGCACAAATAAAGTTGCAGTCGTTTGAACATTTCATTGATAAAACAGGCGAAAAAGTACAGCTTACGAATGTTATTGCGAGCTTTAATCCAGCCAACAAAAACCGTATGCTGTTAGCCGCACACTGGGATTCGCGTCCCTGGGCCGATTCTGAAACCGACTCCAGCAGACACAACATCCCGGTCGACGGCGCCAATGACGGCGCTTCGGGTACGGCTGTACTTTTGCAAGTTGCACAAAATCTTCGCGCCAAAAAGGCGCCAATCGGTGTCGATATTATTTTCTTTGATGGCGAGGATTTTGGTACGCATGGCAATGATGCAACCTGGGCCGTAGGTTCCCAGTATTTTGCCAAACACAAAGATGTCCGCTACAACCCTTTCATGGGTATACTTTTGGATATGGTCGGTGATCAAGATTTGCATTTGATGAAGGAAGGTTACTCGGTACAAATGGCACCGGATATCGTCAATATAGTCTGGAGTTACGCTCGCCGTCTGGATCTGCCCGCATTTTCCGATAATCATATGGGGCCGGTGACCGATGATCATGTTCCATTGCTCCGCGTCGGCATCCCATGCATTGATATCATCGATTTCGATTATAAATATTGGCACACGATCGAAGATACGCCTGACAAATGCAGCCCTGAAAGCCTTGATCAGGTCGGCCGCTTGCTGCTGGAATTGATATATGATCCGCCAATTTAAATCCCACGATTAAATTTACCCGCTTTGCCTTTGAGTAAAATGACACAATCTACAAAATGGTTCGCTTGCACAATCCGGGTGCCGCGAGAGAGTTTGGAATTGACTAGTTTTTACCTTTTCGAGCTTGGCGCACAAGGTATCCAGGAACTTGAGGGGAACATCATCGCATATTTTTCAGATTGTGAGAAAGATGCACTTGAGAAAAGTATAGTAAGCGTTCTGGATAGTTTGAAATCTTCCGGTCTGCCCGTTATAAGCGAAAAAATAGCACTTGAGCCAGTGCCGGAAGAAGATTGGCATGCCGGGTGGCGAAAGTATTTCAAACCGATTTACATCGATGAAATCCTGTGTGTGCGTCCGCCGTGGGAAAATGTTGAACAGCACATTGAACATCATGTCATCATTGAACCGAAACAGGCTTTTGGTACTGGCAATCATGCGACCACGCGGCTTATGCTCGAGTCTATGGTTTCCTTACGGGATGCGTTGCCTGATCTCGTTTTGGATATGGGAACCGGCAGTGGAATTTTGGCCATCGCCCATTGCAAGCTCAAGCCGGGAAGTCAAATCACCGGTGTCGATATCGATCCGGTTGCCACCGGGAATGCGAAAGAGAATGCCGTTTTGAACGGTGTCGAAAACTGCACCAAGTTTCTTACAGGTACTTTTAACGATGTACCGGATCAGCAGTACCCGTTGATGTATGCCAATTTACAAAGGCATATTATCATTCCACTCCTGCCTAAATTTAAAAATCA
>QQUM01000183.1 GCA_008501545.1 Calditrichota bacterium | reverse complement strand
AAAATATCTCGGTCTTAATAAATACACTTATCGCAAACGGTTCGACCAGCCGACCATTGGGGAAGCGACTGGTCTGGCCTGGACACGCTACGGCGGTGATGGGCTCTAAATTGAAGTCAATGGTGTTGAAGGGAAAGGCGGAATCACGCTGACAGGAAAGCTTGGCGATGTAATGAAAGAATCGGCAAAAGCCGCACTGAGTTATATTCGTAGTCGAAAAGATGATCTAAAAATAAGTAAGGAATTTTGGAAGAACAGCGATGTGCACATTCATTTTCCGGAAGGTGCAATCCCGAAAGATGGACCATCTGCGGGTATTACCATCGCGGTTGCTGTCGTATCTGCCTTAACGGGGCGCAAAGTGAACCGTTCCATTGCCATGACCGGCGAAATTACGCTGCGGGGGAAGGTATTGGCCATTGGCGGCCTGAATGAGAAAATATTAGCAGCGCAACGGTTTGGCATCAAAAAAGCCCTTGTCCCTAAGGAAAACGAGAATGATATTAAAGAGCTGCCACCCGAATTGAAAAAGGGTATTAAAATTATTCAGGTATCGCATATGGACGATGTTCTGAAACAGGCGTTTGTAGCTTAAATTTCAAAATGAAAATTAAATATTCAGATTTCGTCGGTAGTTTTTCATCGCACACGCAAGTACCGAACCCAAGGCTCCCGGAAATCGCAATTGCAGGGCGGTCGAACGTTGGCAAGTCGAGTTTGATCAATATGTTGTTAAACCGTAAAAATCTTGCAAGAACGAGCAATACACCCGGGAAAACACGCATGTTAAACTACATACGTGTCAATGATACATTTCATCTCGTGGATCTACCAGGCTATGGATTCGCGAAAGTACCGAAATCTGAAAAAGAAAACTGGCGTCGCGTCATCGAGGCTTATCTGCAGGAATCCTCATATTTGCGCGCCGTCATAAGTCTCATCGATTCGCGGCACGGAGCGATGAAATCGGATATAGAATTAATATCGTGGTTGGCTGGTTTGGAAATTCCTTGTCTTGTTGTCGCTACAAAAGTGGATAAATTGAACAGAAAACAGTTCAATGCGTCGCAACGGCAAATTTTGCAGACAATTGAACAATTTCCTGTTCATGGCCCACTTTTCAGCTCTTCTAGTAATGGACAGGGTAAAAAAGAAATATGGCAAAGTATATCAACCTTAATGGAGTGATAAAATGCGTCCACGATTATTTACACCTGGCCCCACCCAGATTTCTGAAGAAGTCGTCCATGCAATGGCGCAAAATATGGTGCACCATCGTAGCCCGCAGTTTAAGGAATTTTTTGCAGAGACATCGAACATGTTGCGGCAGTTTTTTAAGACACAGAACGATGTTTTAACTCTGACTTCTTCTGGCACAGGCGGCATGGAAGGGGCTGTTATCAATTTTTTGAAGCGCGGTGATAAAGTTGTTACAATCGAAGGGGGGAAATTTGGCCAGCGCTGGGGAGAAATCTCTCGTGCATACGGTCTTGATGTTGTCGCAATTGAGGTGGAATGGGGTAGTGCCATTTCACCGGATGCTGTGAAAGCAGTTCTGGCCAGGCACGAGAATGTGAAAGCCGTGATGTTTACACACAGTGAAACGTCAACAGGGACTTTATTCGATGTGCAGGGCATCGCGAAAGTTGTACGGGAAAATAGCGATGCGATTACAATTATTGATGGGGTTACATCAGTCGGCGTCATGCCGTTCTACATGGATGAATGGGATCTCGATGTTGTCGTCGCCGGATCACAAAAAGGCACGATGATACCGCCGGGGCTTGCTTTCGTAGCCGTTAGTGAGCGTGCATGGCAACGCGCTGAATCCAGCGATTTACCGAATTATTATCTCAATCTTAAAAAAGCACGCAAGGCATTGCACAATCAAACAACGCCATTTACACCGGCGACCATGCTGCTCATTGGTTTGAATGAATCCTTGACAACTTTTCTATCAAACGGACATGAGCATTATTGGAATAAGTACGCGGCCTTATCCTATGCTGTACGTACCGGTCTGACTGCAGCTGGATTGGAAGTCTTCTCAAAACAACCAACACATGCCCTCACTGCGATTAAAATTCCCGATGGTGTTGATGGACAAAAATTTGTAAAAATTTTGCGGGATAATTACAATGTCACCGTTGCGGGCGGCCAGGAATTTTTAAAAGGCAAGATCTTTCGTGTGGCACATATGGGACACTATGATCATCTTGACATGATGGCCTTTGTGGCGGTGATGGAACTGGCTTTTCGCGATATCGGTCATCCGCTTGAACCAGGAGTTGCCACGCAAAATGTACAAAAAGCCTACATGGAATTTGTGGAAATGCAAGCCTGAAATGAACTGGATTTTGTAAGATAATGAAGAAAAGCGAGGCGTTTGGCGCATCGCTTTTTCTCTTTTAACCCAACTGAGTGCCGATACCTACTTGTTTTTACCACTTTCGCTCGATTTCCTAATTACTAAAATAAATTGATCTTTGCTCTTAAGCTTTTATTTTTTAGTTTTGTTCGCAAAACTTGTTATGAAGGGAGAAAAAATGCAATCCTATAAAATATATGTAACCGACAATATAGCTGATGACGCAGTAAATCTGCTAAAAGAAAAAGGTTTTGACGCCATTTCTGGTGAAACCCTGCCAGAAACACAACTTGCCGAAGCCATAGGCGAATACGATGCCATTGCCATTCGCAGTGCAACCAAAATAACGCCTGCCGTGCTTGAAAATCCAGGGAAATTAAAACTTGTTGTCCGTGGAGGTGTCGGTATCGATAATATTGATGTTGCGGCTGCAACTGCGAAAAATGTGGCAGTCGCAAATACACCGGGAGCAAACACAATTGCGACGGCCGAATTGGCCTTCGGTTTAATGCTGGCCCTTTCGCGAAATATTGCAACCGGGTATGCATCATTAAGCAGCGGCGAGTGGAATCGAAAAGCTTTCCGTGGTGTGGAACTCTATGGAAAAACCCTTGGCTTGCTTGGATTCGGCCGGATTGGACGGGAATTCGCAAGTCGCGCTCAGGCTTTCGGTATGCATGTAGTCGCTTATGACCCTTATCTGCCGGAAAGTGTCTTCACGGAATCGGGTGTAAAGCAGGTCGCACTTGATGTCTTGTGGCCAGCTGCTGATTTTATTTCCTTGCACCTGCCGGCTACCGCTGAAACGAAAAACATCATTAATGCGGAGACAATTGCACAAATGAAGGACGGCGTACGACTCATTAACGCTGCACGCGGCACCTTGCTTGATGATGTTGCTGTAGCCGCTGCAATCGATTCGGGAAAAATTGCCGGGGTTGCCCTCGATGTTTATCCAACGGAACCCCCTGCCAGCGATTTCGCCTTGTTAAATAAACCAGGTGTTCTACATGTGCCGCATTTGGGTGCTTCCAGTTTTGAAGCACAGGATAAAGTCGCAAGTGAAGTGGCTGATGTTATTATTGAGTTTTTGGAACAAAAAACCGGTAGCTCTGTTGTCAATCTGAAAGAAATAAGTTGATTAATTTAAAGAATGGTAGTCTGAATGATTCGAATTCTCATCGCAGAGGATGATCGAAATACGTTAACCGGGCTGGTGGAGATTCTTTGTCAGGAAGGATTTGATGCGATTGGCGCAGAAAGCGGCGAGGAAGCACTGCAAATTCTGTCTCGCCACCAGTTTGATATTTTGCTGACGGATTTACGCATGCCGGACATGACAGGCATGGAGCTGTTTGAAAAAGCACAACTCCATAGCCGGCAGATGAAAACCATCATCATGACGGCATACAACTCGGTTAAGGATGCAGTAGAAGCGATGAAAAGCGGTGTCTATGAATACCTGACAAAACCGCTTGACCTCGATGAGTTGTTTATCATTTTGAAAAAAGCAGTCTCTGATTTTGAGCTCGAGCGGGAGAATGAGGAATTAAAACAGCGATTGCAGGGGGCGTACCGGTTTGAAAATATCATCGGCAGCAGCAAGGTAATGCAGGATGTTTTTCGAACTATTGTTAAAGTCGCCCGCAGTGAATCAACTATACTTATTCGCGGTGAAAGTGGAACAGGGAAAGAGCTCGTCGCCCGCGCAATCCACTACAACAGCCCCCGGGCAAAAAACAGTCTCATCGAAGTCAGCTGCGCCAGTTTTCCGGAGACGCTGCTTGAGAGTGAGCTTTTTGGCTATGAAAAAGGGGCATTTACAGGTGCAGCGGGACGCAAAATAGGCCGTTTTGAGTTGGCAGACAAAGGCACCATATTTTTAGATGAGATCGGGGAAATCTCCAGCAGTGTACAAACCAAATTGCTCCGCGTTTTACAGGAACGGGAAATCTCACGCCTTGGTGGAACGAGCTCAATTTCTGTCGACACCCGGGTCATCGCTGCAACGAATCGCGATTTGGAGGAAGCGCTCACAAATGGCCGTTTTCGTGAGGATCTGTATTACCGACTCAATGTTATTCCAGTCTCACTCCCGCCGCTTCGGGCACGCAAAGAAGATATCCCGCTCCTTGTCGATCATTTCATTCGAAAGTATGCCAAAGTAAACAAACGCGGCCCGTTAACAATCCATGAAGATGTTCTCAATATTTGTCTGGAATACCATTGGCCGGGCAATGTGCGGGAGCTTGAAAATGCCATGGAAAATGCGGTCGTTCTTGGAGAAGGGGACAAAGTGCTTCCCGAACACCTGCCTGTTTTTGTGAAAATACGGAAAGCAAAACGTCCGGATGGTTTGGATGTTATATTAAATGCCGGTGAGACTTTTCGCGAAAAGATAGAATTCGCCGAGCGCCTTATCCTGGAAGAAGCGATTAAAAAAGCTGCCGGTAATAAATCGGAAGCTGCTAAACAGTTGGAAATTAGTTTGCGCAATATGCGCTATAAAATCAGCAAGTACAATCTGTAATAGAACACGAAGTCTTCGACCGACCCCCGCATTGAACCAACTATTCTTTCCAGTTTTCAAATGTTTAATCCCTGTTCATCCCGCCTTATTTATTGCTCATAAAAATTTTTTCATCTTTTTGCAACCGCTGGTGCATAGTGTCTGAATTTTCCTGTGCAAAATTTTTCACCCAAAACAGGAATTATTTTGCACAATTTATATTTATGCATTTTTTTGTATAAATCTTTAACTTTATAATTAAATATAAGTATTTTAAAAACAAATATTAATGGTGTAGGATATATTGTGTCGTATTTAAATAAATCCAGTGGCATGGAGTTTGATAAGAAATGCCCGTTAATGTTTTCACAAGTTTTGGGAGGAGGAATTGGTGCAAAGATTGAATGCGTGCTTGTGCCTTTGGGAAATCCCCTCTCTCTTACCTGTGAAAGAACAAATCCAATTAATCCTATTAACATTAGTTAAGGAGGCGAGTAGATGAGTTGGAAAACAACAACTGCGGTTTTCATCAGTTTGATGTTGGCTGCATTGCTTGTTAGTTGCGCTGATGTGCCCTCAACAGGTCCTACTCCACCGGAATTCAAAGCGGAATATCGTGTTATTAACGCGGATCCAGCTTTCGGCGGTGGTTCTGTTACAGTTGATGGAGCTTCGGCAGGCAGTCTTTCAGGCGTCGGTAGTGCTACTTCGCATCAGTCGTATGATTCTGGTTCTCGGACTGTAGCGGTAAATAATGAGAGCATTACAGTGAGTATGGAAACAGATTGGAGAGGATCTGTTATCCTGTTGCCACAAGTGGAAATTGATGGTGAAATGATTCGTTCATACTTGAAAGTGAACGAAAGAAGAATTTTCGACTCTTCTGTTTCCAAGGAAGAAGTT
>QQUM01000173.1 GCA_008501545.1 Calditrichota bacterium | reverse complement strand
CAAAGGGCCGCAAACCATCGAAAGGGAAGACCGACGTTCGACCGTCACCGTCTTTGCCAATACCGACGATCGTGGTATGTTTACCGTAAGCCGCGAAATTAACAAGCGCATGGCTAATTTGAACCTGCCGCCGGGTTATAGCTGGTCTCTCGGGCAGAATTTCCGCGATATGCAGCAGGGAGAAGAAGATTCCATGTTTGCAATCTGGCTGGCTATTGTCTTGATTTATATCGTGATGGCGTCGTTGTTCGAGTCGTTTATTCACCCGTTTACGATCATGTTTTCCGTGCCGTTTGCTCTATCCGGCGTCTTTCTGATGTTTTGGCTCACCGACACGAATTTGACAACGATGGGCTGGCTTGGTATTCTTGTGGTTTGCGGACTGGTGGTGAACAATGGCATTATTCTCATCGATGCGATCAACAAGCGACGGCGCAGCGGGCTTTCACGCACCGAAGCCATCATCATTGGCGGAAAAAACCGCGTACGCCCGATTTTAATGACCACATTGACAACTATTCTCGGACTGGCGCCACTGGTCATTCCGGCAATATTTCCGCAAATTTTCGGCCCCCAGGAAGGTCGTTCTGGCATGTACAGCCCGGTTGGGATCGCCATTGTTGGCGGTTTGGTGACAAGCACGCCGCTCACGTTGTTTATTATTCCGGTCGTCTATGTTTTTCTTGATGATCTCACTCGCTGGGCGAAAGCTGTGCTTGATAACACGCTGGGACGCTTACGCGTTGCAGCGCCGGAGAGCGTTCCAACAAAATAGAGAAATCGAAGGTGAAATCAGCGATACTGGACTTCCTGGCGATAAATTAACGTGAAAAAAATAATTCAAAATACATTTTTAATATTCGGTTCCCTGCTTTTTTGCACAATGCTTTTTGAACTTGGTGTGCGAATTTTTGCCGAACCTGAATTTGACTATACACAAGCCAGTGCCGATGAAAGCGCTTTGTGGCAATACGATGCGAAATTGGGTTGGGCGATGCAACCCAATGGGCAATGTACCTTCAGCCGACCGGAATTTTCCTCTGAAATCCAAACAAATGCCTTTGGTCTGCGGGATGATGACTTCTCCAAAGAAAAAGCAAAAGATGAATTTCGGATTTTGTTGCTGGGGGATTCGGTTGTCGCAGGATTTGAAGTGCAGCGTGACGGCACTATGGAAGCACAGCTGGAAAAAAGACTTAACCGGCAGCTTTCCGGAAAGAAAATTCAGGTGATCAACGCCGGGGTGCGCGGTTATGGCACCGACCAGGAGCTGCTGTACTTGCTCGAGCGTGGAATGGCTTTGCAACCGGATATCGTTGTGCTTGGCTTTGTACCGGCAAATGATCTGGAAAACAATGTCACCGTACACACGGCCGGCCGCATCTTCAGCAAACCCTGTTTTGTCTTCGATGAAGCAGGCCATATCGCTTTGCGCGGAATACCCGTTCCTGATTACGATCTTCAAAAACAAATTTATAGTGCAGTTATGCCACAAAGGCCAGAACCTGTCGCAGCTGCAGACGGGAATCAGAATGCACTAAAGGTTTTTCTTAGCAAAAAATTGCGCAGTTATGCCTTTGTCGCCAGACGCCTCAAAACGGCGCCGCCGGAATTCGTCGGCTGGCTGAAAAAACGCGGCATCCTGCACAATTCGCTGCCACCGGAGCAGGTCGATTTTTATCGTTTCCCACTGAATGATGACTGGACAGCACGATGGAAAATAACGCTGGCAATAATCGAACAAATGCATGCCTTCTGTATAAAGAACGAAACAGATTTTTTACTCTGGAGTTTTCCGCAAAAGGAACAGATTTACAGCCGCGACAGGGTCATTTTTACCCGCAGTTTTGCTGTCGATGATGATGAACTCGACTTTGATCAGCCGGAGAAAAAACTGCGTACATTTGCCAGGCAAAACAAGATGCAGTACGTTGAGACAGCTGCAGGTTTCAGGCACCGGGCCAAGTCGGGGGAGCGATTCCATTTTATAACAGATCACCATTTAAATGAAAATGGGCATCGTTTGATGGCAGAAATATTAGCAACACATATCACTAAAAAAACAATCAATGAACTCAAATAAGATTTAAAAAAAATGAAAATCGTTAATTTTTCCATTTCGCGTCCGGTAACGATCACCATGTTTACCGTCGCAGCAGTTATTTTTGGATTTGTTGCATTCGACCGCTTGCCGATTAATCTGTTGCCTGACATATCCTATCCGTCGCTCACCGTTCGAACAGAGTACACAGGTACTGCACCAGGGGAAATGGAGTATCTCATTTCCAAGCCGGTTGAAGAAGCAGTCGGTGTCGTCTCCGGCGTGGTGCGCACCAGTTCCATTTCCCGGCCAGGTATTTCCGATGTTACGCTCGAATTCGAGTGGGGCACCAATATGGATTTTGCTTCCCTGGATGTGCGTGAAAAAATGGACTTGCTCAATTTGCCACAGGATGCAGAAAAGCCCATTCTTCTGCGCTTTGATCCTTCCCTCGATCCCATCATGCGTATCGCGCTGGCAGGCAAGGAATCGCTCATTTCATTGCGACTACTGGCAGAAGAGCGCATAAAGCAGGAACTGGAATCACTGGATGGCGTCGCTTCCGTGCTGGTTTCCGGTGGATTGGAAGAGGAAATTCAGGTGAACCTGAATGAAGGAAAACTGGCATCGCTTGGCATTTCGATCAATTCCGTCATTACCCGGTTGGCACAGGAAAATGTCAATCTCACCGGTGGCACATTAAAAGATGGCGAAGCAGAATTTCTTGTCCGCACATTGAATGAATTTACCACAGTTGAAGAAATGGACGACATCGTCGTGGCGATGAAGGGTGGCGCACCGATTTTATTGAAAGACATTGCTGAAATTCGCAAAAGTCACAAAGAACGCAAAGTGATCACGCATTTAAACGGCGCCGAATCTGTAGAAATTGCCATCTATAAAGAAGCTGATAAAAACACAGTTATCGTCGCGGAAGGTGTAAAAGAGCGGTTAAATACCATAGTCGATGAGTTTAAAGCATACGATGTGCCTATCGACGTCACGATTATCAACGACCAGTCGCACTTCATCCAAAGCTCTGTGGATGAAGTGATGAACACAGCCATCTGGGGCGGTATTTTCGCGGTAATCGTGCTCATACTTTTTCTGCGCAGTTTAAAAAGCACGGGCATCATCAGCCTTGCCATTCCAATTTCCATCGTCGTGACGTTCTTTTGCATGTATCTCGCTGATGTCTCTCTCAATATTATGTCACTGGGTGGGCTTGCTCTGGGTGTGGGAATGCTGGTGGACAACGCCATCGTCGTGCTTGAAGCCATTGATCGCTACCGGTCGCAGGGCGTGGGTGTTGCCGAAGCCGCCCGCAAGGGCGCCAGCGAAGTCGGCACTGCCGTTATCGCTTCCACGCTTACAACGATCTGCGTGTTCGTCCCGATAATTTTTGTGGAAGGAATTGCCGGCCAGTTGTTTAATGATCAGGCGCTGGCGGTCACGTTTTCTCTTGCTGCCTCACTTTTTGTCGCTTTGACCCTTATTCCGATGCTGTCTGCACGGGAATATAAATCTGGCAGCAGTTCTGCAGGGGAAAGCCAACAATCAAAAACCGGTTCGATGTTGTCGAGAATATTTGTCACCGGACCTGCAGCCATTCTGTCGTTTTTTGTGCGAATCATCGGATATTTCGGAAAAATTTTGCTGCGTGTTTTCGAACCGGTCATGCAGCTTTTTGATCGCAGCCTGCAGCGCCTGATTGTATTTTACCCTGTTTTTCTGGAGAAAGTCTTAAATCGCCGCCTTGTTTTGATGGGTGCAACCGTTTTGCTCTTCGTTTTGAGCCTGTTGAGTATTCGTTTCGTCGGAACGGAACTCATTCCGGAAATCAGTCAGGGTGAATTCTTTATCGATATTAAAATGCCGATTGGGACACCGGTTGAGGAAACCGACCGCAGTGTCAATGCCATTGCACAAACGGTGCAGCCTATCGAAAATATTGCCAGTGTTTATGCTGTTGCCGGTACAGCTGCACAAATGGGATTTAGTTCCACCGAGGAACGGGAAAATCTCGGTCAGATTCACGTGCGGTTAAATGAAGGCCTGGTGGGTGATGTCGAGGCTGATGTTATGGAAAAAATCCGGCAGAAACTGGCACAGATTCCCGGCATCGAATACAAGTTTTCCCGCCCGACCTTGTTTAGTTTCAGCACACCGGTTGAAGTGGAAGTGCGCGGGTATAATTTGCAGGAACTCGAACGCCTGAGCCTGGAATTAACCCAGGAAATGCGCACCATCGAAGGCCTGGTGGATGTAAAAGCCAGCACTGAAGGTGGCAATCCCGAAGTGCAGATCGTCTTTAACCGCAAACGTGTGGCGCAGATGGGACTGGATGTCTCCACCATCGGACAGATCGTGCGTCGCAAAGTGCAGGGCGAGGTGGCAACAGAATTTACCCGCCAGGATCGCAAAGTGGATATCCGTGTGCGCAACCAGGAAGAATTCCGCCGCAACGTTGATGACCTGCGTCGCATGGCGGTAAATCCACAGGGTGAAGTGCCAATATCACTGGCTTCGGTTGCTGAGATTTTGCTCGAGCGTGGTCCCAGCGAAATTCGCCGCGTTGATCAGGAGCGGGTTGCGCTGATTACTGCCAATATCACCAGCCGCGATTTGGGAAGTATTGCGCAGGATATTCAGGAAAAGATCGACCAGTTGCAATTGCCACCCGATTTTCGTGTTAAAATCAGCGGCCAGCAGCGCGAAATGGCCACCAGTTTTGACAGCATGAAACTGGCGATTGCCCTTGCAATTTTTCTTGTTTATCTGGTGATGGCCTCGCAGTTTGAATCGCTTGTGCAGCCGTTCATCATCATGTTTACCATTCCGTTTGCACTTATCGGTGTGGTGCTGACACTGTTGGTGACACAGACACCGATCAGCGTTGTTGTGCTCATTGGTGTGATTATGCTGGCAGGCATCGTGGTGAACAATGCCATCGTGCTGGTGGATTATATCAATCAACTGCGCAAGGAAGGCAATGCGAAGCGTGAGGCTATCAAACAGGCGGGGCAGGTCCGTTTGCGCCCGATTCTCATGACTACGATGACCACAGTGCTCGGCTTGCTGCCCATGGCCCTTGGCCTCGGCGAAGGCGCTGAACTGCGCACCCCGCTGGCCATTACGGTTATTGGTGGTTTGCTGGTTGGTACCCTGCTAACACTGGTGGTTATTCCAACGGTTTATGATGTTGTGGTGAAAGAAAAATAATAACCAATATCCAAATTCAATTTCCAATAACCATTTGGTTATTAAATTTGGATATTGGAATTGGTTGTTGGGCATTGGATATTGGAATTGGTTGTTGGGCATTGGATATTGTCACAGTTCCGGCATGGAATAATACACATACGAATCATCCCGCACAAAATCCGGCAAAACCGTGTCCTCATCAGCCACGGTTTCAAGGATTGCATTCAAATTATTTTCCCGGTGATGACGTTTTTGGTTGTTCACATAAGCGCACACACTTCGCATATGGCGTTCACTGAAGGAAAGCACGCCGTATCCTTTTTGCCATGCAAAATTCACTTCTGCTTCTTTCGATTCATTTATAAAATTCCAGCTCGCATCTTTTAAACAATCAACTACATCCGCAACACTGTGTTTCCTGTTTTGTGCAATGCATGACCCACTTTTAGATTTCTAAATTCAGTAGCCAAGACTGCACCTCAGTTGGTCTTAAGATTTTCGTTTTTACTTGTCGTGATTTGGGCAAAACATAGCGTAGCTGCCT
>QQUM01000279.1 GCA_008501545.1 Calditrichota bacterium | reverse complement strand
GCCATGCAAGGTCGATTCCATCTTTATGAAGGCTACACGATGCAGCAGATCACATTTCCCGTGCGTGTTATGAAGCAATTGGGCTGCTCAACATTGATCGTGTCGAATGCATGCGGCGGCATGAATCCAAATTATACACCCGGTGATATCATGGTTATTGCAGATCACATAAATTTGCTCGGCGATAATCCACTCATTGGTCCGAACGAGGATGCATTGGGGCCTCGTTTTCCGGATATGAGTGAACCGTATTCACGCGATTTGATCGCGCTCGTGGAACAGATCGCACTGGAAGAAAAAATAAAAATTCAAAAAGGTGTGTATGTCGCTGTCTCCGGACCAAATCTGGAAACCAGGGCAGAATACAGATTTCTGCGCACTATCGGTGCAGATGTGGTCGGCATGTCGACAATTCCCGAGGCCATTGTAGCTGTCCATAGTGGGATGAAAGTTCTCGGATTTTCAGTCATCACGGACGCTTGTTTTCCGGATGCATTAGAACCGGCCAATATCGCTGAAATAATTCGTATTGCCGGCGAAGCTGAACCGAATTTAACCACTTTGATTCAAAAAACTGTAGGTAAAATCGAATAACTTTAATTTTGGCCGATGCCCGATTTTGGTCAAATTTTGCAATAGAGAAGAAATTACACCCTGGAGTTTAGACTCGAAAAATGTATAAAGAATTAGGAAGCCGATTCAATATCCCTGCAATTGAAGAAGAAATTCTGAAGTTCTGGGAAGATAAACAGATTTTCAATAAAAGTGTTGAAAGCCGCGACGCGGATAATCCATTCGTATTTTATGAAGGACCACCAACTGCAAATGGTCGTCCTGGAATTCATCATGTTCTGGCGCGAACGGTGAAAGATATTGTTTGCCGGTTAAAAACGATGCAGGGCTATCGTGTTGAACGCAAAGCCGGTTGGGATACCCATGGTTTGCCCGTCGAAATTGAAGTGGAAAAGGAACTCGGTATCACAAAAAAGGATGATATCGAAGCGTACGGCGTCGACAAGTTTAACCAAAAATGCCAGGAATCGGTGTGGAAGTATAAAAATGAATGGGATGAATTAACCCGGCGTATGGGCTATTGGATCAATCTTGATGATCCATACATCACGTATGACAACAATTACATCGAATCTGTTTGGTGGATTTTGTCAAGGCTTTGGGAAAAAGGTCTCATCTATGAAGGCCATAAAATTATTCCCTATTGTCCGCGTTGTGAGACGCCGTTGTCCGGGCATGAAGTAGCACAAGGTTACAAGGACATCGATGACCCATCCGTATATGTCCGTATGCCTTTAATCGATGATCCCAAAACATCTTTTCTCGTGTGGACGACGACCCCCTGGACGTTGATCTCCAACGTTGCACTTGCATTGCATCCAGGTCTGGAATATGTCATGGTCGAACACGAGGGCGAAAAGTTGATCCTGGCGAAAAGCCGGCTGGACTGTCTTACGGGTGAGTATAAAATACGGCAGACCTACACTGGATCCCAATTGGCCGGGCAGCGGTACAAGCGCTTGTTTGATTTCCTTCCGACGGAAAAGGATGCATTCTATACGGTTACTGCAGATTTCGTCACCGCCGACGACGGGACCGGAATTGTACATATCGCTCCTGCCTTTGGAGAAGATGATAATCAGGTCGGAAAAAAGCACAACCTGCCCCATCTCAATCCGGTTATGAAAGATGGTAATTTTGATGAACGTATAAAATCCTATGCAGGACAGTTCTTTAAAGATGCTGATGCGAATATCATCAGGGATATGAAAACGTCCGGTGCTTTGTTGAAGTCTGAGAAGCACACACACTCCTATCCACACTGCTGGCGATGCAGCACACCATTGATTTATTACTCTTATAAATCATGGTACATTTCTACATCTAAGCTTAAGGAGCGGATGCTGCAACTGAATGCATCCATCGACTGGCACCCGAAAGAAGTTGGTGAAAAACGCTTTGGCGAGTGGTTGCGTAACAACATCGATTGGTCGCTTTCCCGCGAACGATTTTGGGGAACACCTTTGCCCATCTGGAAGTGTGAATCCTGTGGCGACACGGAGTGTATCGGGAGCATAGAAAAGCTGAAAGAACGCGCTGGTGTCGTGGAAGTCGAAGACCTGCATAAGCATTATGTTGATAAGCTGCACTTTCAGTGTTCAAAATGCAAAGGTGTTATGACTCGTGAACCGGAAGTCATTGATGTATGGTTTGACTCTGGAAGTATGCCAGTTGCGCAATGGCATTATCCTTTTGAGAATAAAGAAATTTTTGAGCATAATTTTCCGGCTGATTTCATAAGTGAAGGCGTAGATCAGACACGTGGATGGTTTTATTCACTTCTTGCAATCTCCACCTTGCTTTTTGATCAAACATCTTACAAATCGTGTATTTCTCTGGAAATGATCCTGGATAAAACCGGGCAGAAGATGTCCAAAAGCAAGGGCAATTCGGTAAATCCATTCAAAGTGATTGAAAAATTTGGCGCCGACGCAGCCCGTTGGTACCTGATGGCTGTGAGTCCACCCTGGCTGCCAACACGATTTGATGAAGAAGGTGTTGCAGAAGTCGTGCGAAAGTTTTTTGGGACTGCACTCAACACGTATAATTTTTTTGCGATGTATGCAAATATCGATAAGTTCAGTTATGATGCGAACACGATTATCGCAGTCGAATCGCGGGCGGAAATTGACCGCTGGATTCTCAGTCGCATGAACAAGCTTGTAAAACAAGTCGATGATTATCTTAAAAAATATGATATCACAAAATTGGTTCGTGCCATTAGTGATTTTCTTGTTGATGATGTCTCCAATTGGTATGTTCGCCGTAACCGCAGGCGATTCTGGAAGTCGGAAGTCGGAGAGGATAAACTGGCTGCCTATCAGACACTTTATGAGGTGATGCTGACGGTCTCTAAATTGATTGCACCGATGGCGCCATTTCTGAGCGAAGAAATATACCGAAATCTTACGGCCGCATCAAGCAATGCCCAGGAAAGCGTGCATTTGGATTCCTACCCGCAACCCGCAGTGCACCAATATCGTGATGAGGAACTGGAAAACAGAATGGAGCTTGTACGTGATGTGGTCTTGTCTGGTCGCTCATTACGGAATGAGGCTGGTGTCAAGGTGCGCCAACCCCTTTCACGGCTTATCGTCGTGACGAAAACCGCTGAACAACAGCAGCAACTGGACGAGATGCTAAGCCTGATTCAGGATGAGCTCAATATTAAGAAAATCAGTTATGCCAACGATGCCAGTGAGTTATTGTCGAAAAAAGCTGAACCGAATTTTAAAAAATTAGGTCCAAAGTTTGGCAAAAATGTCAATGCATTTGCCCAGGTTATACGCGATTTAGCAACGGATGCTATAGCTGAACTGGAAGTTCAGGGTGAGTTGCGGATAGAAAGCAATGGTGTCCAGGGCTATATCGAAAAAGATGATGTGCGCATTGTTGCCGAAGGCGCGGCTGGTCTTGTCGCCACAATCGAAGGTATGTACCCAGTTGCGCTGGATACAACTTTGACTCCGGAATTAATTGCTGAAGGGTATGCGCGTGAGTTCGTCAATCGTGTACAAAACATGCGAAAAGATGCCGGATATGAAGTCGTAGACCGAATTGTAATCGGTTATAAGAGTGAACATCCCGAACTTGAATCCGCATTTGTGTCAATGAAAGATTATATCCAGGCTGAAACACTATCGGAGCAAATCATGGATAATGCTGATGGTTTCGATAATGCAAAAGAATGGAAAATTGATGGCAAAGAAATTACTTTAGCTATTAAAAGAATATAGTTTTTCTTATATTACACGTATGCAGAAGGACAAAGTATTTGGGGCAAGTTATGCAGAAGATAAGGTATGGTGTCGGTAGATTTTTCTGCTGACGAGGTCTGGATCTTTTAAAAGGAGGCAGGTCCTATGGCTATTATGTCCAAGGAAGACTTAAAATACTTTGAAGATTTAATTAATGAAAAGAAAACAGAACTCCTGCGGGAATTAGGCCATTTGCGCAAACCTGGGTTAGGTAATCAGGACAGTGTGGAAGACCACACGCCTTATTCCTACCACATGGCTGACCAGGGGACGGATAATATGGAGCGCGAGAAAAAGTATTTCTTTGCCGGACGTGAAGGCAAACTGCTTGATTATCTGGATCGCGCCCTGGAACGCATAGCGGATAAAACCTATGGCATATGCCGTGGGTGTGGTGAACTAATCAACCGGGAGAGACTCAAGGCTGTTCCGCATGCGACGCTTTGCATCAGCTGTAAATCCAAACAGGAAAAATTATAAAACAGGAACATCGTCTTGCGGGTGCTATTCGTAACATTCTTTGCTGTCGTACTGGATCAATTGACAAAAATTCTTGTGAAATCGAATTTTGTTTTGTACGACAGCATAAAGATTCTCGGGGACTTCTTCCGTTTTACCTACATTGAAAATCCAGGCATGGCATTTGGGATTCGATTCGCCGGACCATGGTTTTTCACCCTGTTTTCAAGTATTGCAAGTATTGCAATCCTTGTCTTCCTGTACAGAATTCGCCACGAACGCTTCCTCTCCAGATTTTCACTCGCTCTTGTGCTTGGTGGAGCAGTTGGCAACTTAATCGATCGATTTCTATATGGCCGTGTGGTCGACTTTTTAGATTTTGGTTTGGGAGCTTACCGTTTTCCCGTATTTAATGTCGCTGATATTTGTGTTTCAGTTGGCATGGTGATTCTCATCTTCCTCGTTTTGTTCGAAAAAGACGTATCCCAGCAAGATAATTCGCGGATTCCATATCGTGCGAAAACGATTGGTGAAAGCGAAGAACATGATATCTGGCACTCTAAATGAACGCACGCGAATGCAGTACAGAAACGTTCGTTTCATCCCATAAATTTACTGCGAATGCTTGAAAATCAACCACAAGAAGTCAATATACGTGTTCAGCCTGAACAACCTACCCTGCGCATCGATCGATTTTTAGCAGATCACCTTCCGGGTGTAAGCCGGTCCTATATTAAAATCCTCATTCAAAATGGGAAAGTGACATGTGCCGGTAAATCAGTAAAAGCAAGCGAAAAAATCAATCCTGGTGATATCATAACTGTACAGCTTGAAGCACGCCCGCAACCCGATATTCAACCGGAAAAAATCGCCTTGGATATCGTCCAAGAAGATGATGCTTTGCTTGTGGTTAACAAACCCGCTGGACTTGTTGTCCATCCGGCTGTTGGCAACTGGTCTGGTACACTTGTAAATGCACTGGCATATCATTGCAATACGCTCTCAAGTTTAAGTGGAGAAACGCGGCCCGGCATCGTGCATCGACTCGATAAAGAAACCTCGGGATTGATGGTGGTGGCGAAAAACGATGTTGTGCATGCAGCCTTGTCCCAACAGTTTTCGGAGAAGAGGGCCGGCAGAATATATCAGGCTGTCATCTGGGGTATCCCGGCGTTACATCAGCAGAAGATAGAGAGTTTTATTTCACGCAATTCACGTGACCGTAAGAAAATGATGGCTTCAGCGGAAGGAGGAAAATGGGCAGTAACCCATTTATCCGTGATCGAGCCGTTTTCTACGCTGGCTTCATTATGTGAATTTATCCTGGAAACGGGACGCACCCACCAAATACGCGTTCATTCAGCATCGATTGGCCATCCGGTTTTCGGGGATTCGATATATGGTGGACGAAAACATGGGCTTGGTGGTTTGAGCCAGGAAAAAGCAATTTTTACGGCGAAATTACTGATAGAATTTAGGCGCCAGGCTTTGCATGCGAAA
>QQUM01000828.1 GCA_008501545.1 Calditrichota bacterium | reverse complement strand
CCAAAAATTTTAAAGACTGGTGTGACTGGTACACGCAGCAGAACAACCCACTGTTCATTCCGGAGGCATGGAATACAGCCCCAAGTGCAGCAAATTTTCTGTTCGCTTTTGGAAATTACAATACAATCGGCACTGCCCCTTTTGCCATAGATGATCTGAAACCGGATGACGATAGCGCTATCGAAAAATTGTATTTGGCGATGAAGTATCTCGGCCCTGAAATCTTGAAGCATCAGGGTAGGGAAGGGACCATGACCGGCTTCCTTCTAAACGATTCACAGCGTTCGGTTGACGTTCAAATGGGTGACTATAATGTTGTTATCGAACTATACAGCCGACGAGGAAGAATCGTGGTTGATGATGCCTTTGGATTGGTAATTAAAACCGGTGAAAAAGAATTTCTTGTTGCGGGAAGCAGGGCATTGATCAGCTTTAAATCACTCGTTTCACCAAAGGAAAAATACGGAATTGGCACGGTTCAGGAAATTGTACATACAAATGGGCAATGGAAAAGCGGAAGGCGATTGAATGGTGATGAAACCCATCGTGGCCGGGCGGTAAAACTTCCGATGGAGGAGATAGGGATTCAACGTGTCACTGTTTATCATTATCGATAAGAGCATTATTACAAGAACACATTGAGTCATGTCATTAATAATAAACATATTGAAATCGTTATGAAATTTATAAACTACTTTTTGCTGGTATTGTTTTTCTTGCTCAGTGTAAATAACATTGCCGCACAGCCAACACCACCATCGGGCAAAATGTGGCAACTCGTCGAAAATATGTCCGACGAATTTAACGGCTCAACCCTTGATTTAGACAAATGGCAGCAAGAGCCTGTGGGCAACGGTTGGGTATGGATTGGCCGCCCGCCCGGATTGTTTGATCCTGCAGCGATTTCCGTTGCTGATGGGAATCTGCGTGTCACCGTATTAAAACTGCCGCAGGAAACTGTAGTTAACGGCAAAACCTTTTTGTATCAGGGCGCGATTGTGCGCTCGATACACACCGGCGAGCATGGGTGGTATTTTGAAGCAAAAATGAAAGCCAACAAAACCACCATGTCCTCAACTTTTTGGCTGATGTCTAACAACAATGATTGCTACACCAAACATGAACTTGACATCCAGGAGTGTGTAGGAACAACCACAGAACAAACTGCAAGTTGGGGCAAAAACTGGAACAAAATCTTTCATTCCAATGCATTTCACCGGCAAACATCCTGCGTTGATCGGGTGCAAAAACAGGGCAGCGTGCAGACGCCAACAGAAAATTGGGAACGTTACTACGTCTATGGCGGATGGTGGAAATCCCCCGATGAACTTCTTTTTTATTTGGATGGCGAATACAAATACAAGATAATTCCACCTACCTCGTTTAATGTGCCTATGTGGATTCAAATGGCCATCGAGACCTACGACTGGAATCCGGTGCCAGATGGCGGCGGTTTGGTTGCTACGGGAACCTGGGAAGAAAGAACCACCATGTACGACTGGGTGCGTGTTTATAAACTTGTCGATGACACCACCGCTTCCGCAATTCAGCATGGCAAGTTGCTCGCTCCTGACCAGTTTGAAGTGCGCCAAAACTATCCCAACCCATTTAATCCCGAGACCAAAATCGGCTATCAACTTTCCGAACCCGGAACAGTAACCTTGCAAGTTTTTGATATTTCCGGACAAAAGATAGATACATTAGTGCAGGGCTTTAAATCAGCCGGTGAACATGAAGTCAGTTGGAATGGCAGGGATATGTCAGGCGAAGCTGTAGCAAGTGGGGCTTATGTATATCAAATTTCAATTAACGGCGCATCGAAGAGAATTACACAAACTCGAAAGATCTTGCCTTTTCAATTTTAAAGAGAAATGATTATGACCACACACCCAAAACCCACAAAAAAAAGATTTCACATCCTGACGCTTATCTTTGTCAGTGTCATCATTAATTACATGGATCGCAGCAATATCTCCATCGCTGCATTTGCATTGAGTGATGAACTGGGTATCACCACTGTGCAGATGGGATTGATATTTTCTGCATTTGCATGGACTTATACAGCTCTGCAGATTCCAGGGGGGATTTTTGTTGATGTTGTCAAACCGAGAATTCTATACACCTTTATCCTGGCTTTATGGTCCCTTGCCACACTGGTTCAGGGATTCGTCAATTCATTTTTTTCGCTTTTGGGACTTCGCGCCAGCATTGGAGTCTTCGAAGCGCCCTCCTATCCCTGCAACAATCGCATTGTGACGAGCTGGTTTCCGGAAAGCGAACGCGCCTCCGCAATAGCGATTTATACTTCCGGTCAGTTTGTTGGACTGGCCTTTCTAATGCCAGTGATGATGGCCATTCAAAATTACCTGGGATGGCGTGGATTGTTTTTTGTGTCCGGTTCAGTTGGTTTGTTCTGGGCTTTAATTTGGTATCTGTTTTATCGCGATCCCGGCTCACATAAAAAGGTAAATCAGGCTGAGCTGGATCATATTGCCGAAGGGGGCGGGTTGATAGACGGCAATGCCCGCAAAGATGAGAAATCAACTTTCAAGTGGTCTGATCTCAAGGAAGCATTTATACACCGGAAATTGTGGGGGATTTACCTGGGGCAGTTTTGTTTGGGATCGCTGTTTATTTTCTTTTTAACCTGGTTCCCAACCTATCTTGTCAAATATCGCGGACTGGATTTTATCAAATCGGGATTTCTTGCATCCATCCCGTTTCTTGCTGCCTTTGCAGGCGTGCTGCTTTCAGGTTTTTTCTCCGACTTCCTGAAAAGGAAAGGTTATTCAAACGCAATCGCCCGTAAAATACCGGTGTTGTGCGGCATGCTTTTATCCACAGCCATCATTGGCGCAAACTACACAAACAATACATCTCTAATCATCTTCTTTCTGACGGTCGCATTTTTCGGCAATGGTCTGGCATCAATCGCGTGGGTATTTGTTTCGTTAATGGCGCCGAAACATTTAATCGGATTAATCGGCGGTGTGTTCAATTTCTGTGGCGGTTTATCAGCGATTGTCATCCCTGTTGTGATTGGAGCGTTGGTAAGCGAAGGAGACTTCCGGCCTGCGCTCTTTTTAATTGGTGCATTGGCGTTGGTTGGTTTTTTGAGTTATGTTTTTGTTGTGGGTAAAGTTGAGCGGATTGAGGTGAAGAACTTATGAAAATTACAGACATTAAAACCTATCCCACCAATGTCGGTCAGGGTGTGCAGTTGGTCGTCAAAGTTGAAACCGACAAAGGCATTTATGGCTGGGGCGCATCCGGGCTGTCAACTCGCGAACTGGCGGTTGTTGGAGCAATTGAGCATTTCAAAAATTTTCTCATCGGTAAAGATCCGCGACAAATCGGCGCGATCTGGCAGGAGCTTTATCGCGGTCAGTATTTTGAGGGTGGTCGCGTGCTCACCGCTGCAATCTCTGCCATTGACATCGCTTTGTACGATATAAAAGGCAAAGATTTGGGTGTTCCGGTTTATGAACTGCTCGGTGGAAAGCAGCGGGATTTCATCGAATGTTTTGCCTCATTGCTTTTTTTCTCGAAAGAGCAATTGTTTGAAAGAGCGCATATCCTGCTCGATGCCGGTTGGAATGTGCTTCGGCTTGCGCCGGTGGAATACAAGGTTGGGGATGAATTCAGCAATTTTGAACCGCGGGAATCCATTGCGGTTCTTGCAGAGTGGATAACAGAACTTCGTAAAGATATCGGATCACAGCCAGTACTAGGGATCGATTATCACAGCCGTTTGACTATCCCCGAAACGGTTTCCTTTATCAATAAAATGCCGCAAGACACGCTCGATTTTATCGAAGAGCCCATTCGTGATGAAAATCCTGAAGCGTATGAGACGTTGCGAAGCATGATCAATGTGCCCTTTGCCATTGGCGAAGAATTTTCCAGCAAATGGCAGTTTATGCCTTTCATCGAAAAAAACATCACCCAGTTCGCCCGTGTGGATGTGTGCAATGTTGGTGGTATCACCGAAGCCATGAAAGTGGCGGCCATGGCTGAAACCCACTATATTGATTTGCTGCCTCACAATCCGTTGGGACCGATCTGCACTGCGGCCACCATTCATGTGGCGGCGGCCTGCCCCAATTTCCGCTGGTTAGAAGAGATCAATACGCCCGCTGACCAGCCGGGGACAAATTCACAAGAATTCTATCCTGTCCAACCTGAGCTGGAAGGCGCACGGTACAAGCTGCCATCCGATCCCGGTTTGGGCGTTGAGTTCAATGAGGAGCTGGTGGCGAAGCAGGAATTTCAAATAAAAGAAGTCCCGCGCTTGAGACGTTATGATGGGTCTTTTACGAATTGGTAGTAGAAATAGTATATTTTGACAGGATGATGCGGTGTACAGGATTTACCGTATAGATTATAATTAGAAGGAATTATTGGCAATGTATATTAGTAAAAATTATATATATTAACTTAAGATGCTGTTTTACGTTCATTTTATTTTGTGCCATCATCAAATTTATTGTGTGAAGAAAAAAGATAAGTTGCTATTAGATGACAACTAAAAACGACAATATTTTCCGCAGGCTGAAAAATTCGATTTATCAAGGTTCTCTTAATCCAAAGGAAGAACACCAAAGATTCAATTTGATTTTTAAAAGCCTGATTTTGCATCTTCATCCACCCACCATTAATAAAAACGTAATAAAGTTTAACCATACATTTGGCCTTGGAGGCATGGCTGTCGTTCTAATTTGCCTGCAATTTATTACCGGAATGCTTTTAAGGTTTTTCTACGAACCGTTTCCCGGCGGTGCATACGAATCTATTGTTCATTTACAAAACAATGTGCTCTTTGGTCAATTGATTCGCAATATCCACTATTGGAGTGCTGTGTTTTTAATACTGATTACTTTTCTTCATTTATTACGTGTGTTTTTCTCCAGCGCTTTTCATGGAAAGCGGCAGTTTAACTGGGTGTTGGGAATCGTGCTTTTGCTGCTCATTATCGCCTCAAATTTTACCGGTTACTTGCTGCCATGGGATCAGCTATCCTATTGGGCTGTTACGGTTAGCACGAGTATGCTCGATTACCTGCCAGTAGCAGGTGGTTTCATAAAGGAGCTATTGCTTGGCGGGAATGAAATAGGAAAAGCAACTTTGTTGATTTTTTACACATTCCATACCGGTATTTTACCCTTGCTGCTTATTGTGGTTCTGGCATTTCATTTTTGGCGTGTGAGAAAGGCCGGTGGCGTCGTTCCTCAAAGCGATGACGAAGACAAGTTCATCTCAACCGTACCACATCTCGTGGCGAAGGAGTTTGTCGTCACTCTCATACTTATCGCTTTTATTGTTTTGTTGGCAATTTCATTTGATGCACCACTGCTTGAAAAAGCAAATCCGAATGTGAGCCCAAATCCTGCAAAAGCGCCCTGGTATTTTCTTGGCATTCAAGAATTAATGCTGCACTTCCACCCCTTGTTTTCGGCTATTATAATTCCAGGTGTTGTATTCATAATGGCTGTATTCATCCCATATTTTATTTATAATACGGAAGAAAGCGGAAAGTGGTTTTATTCTGAAAAGGGAAAACAGCTCTCAAGAAATGCAGTAATAAGTTCATTTTTATTAACTTTGGCCTACATTTTTCTTGATGAGTATGTGCTCAATTCGATCGACCTGCTCGACTTTCTTCCTGCGGAAATCGGCGAAGGATTGATCCCGTTTCTGTTAATTCTTCTCGGATTATTCCTGTATTCAAAATATTTAATGAATAAACATACAGCAAACATAAATGAATTGGTGCTAACACTTTTTATCTTTCTTGTTACATCGTTTACAGTCCTGAC
>QQUM01000580.1 GCA_008501545.1 Calditrichota bacterium | reverse complement strand
ACTGTTTTATCGCCACTTTGGCTTGCTGCAATATCAAGTTCGTCCCTGTTTAAGCTGACCACGGCCGTTTCTGTGGTGAGTGGTGACCATTCTAAAGCTTTATGTTTCCCGGAAACATCAGGAAAGCTGATTTGATATTCCTCAGCTTTAAACGAACCATCGCTGTTTTTAAGCGGGGTGAGTTCAACTTGCAAAGCGCTGTTATCACTTTTTAAAATTGCAGCAGGACTTTCAAGTTGCTTGCCCTGCTTCAAAACGGTTGCAAAACCGCCGCCTTCACTGCTACCCCAAATGATTAGTAAAATGCCGATCAAAACCAATATCGGTGCGGCCAAGCTTTCGAGCCATTTTATATGCTCGGTCCCGTACCAGATAAAATGCAGATTTATAGCCCAAAAAACACCAAAGCCGATAAACTTTCCAACATCCAGACCGAGAGCACCCTGGCTGCCGGTGAGTGCATTCCAAATCGCATAAAATGCCAGTCCACCAATCCAGGTTTGCACGCCGAACCAGCCGCAGGCTACGATAGCGCGCAGCAAAGAAGCGATATGAATGCCGTTGGTGCCAAAGGAAGCCCGCCCCAACACCGGAAACGGCACACCATATTTTACACCCGCGTGGCCGTTCAAAACCATCGGTACAGTAATAATCAGATTCGCCAGACCAATGATCACCAGGGATGCCTGCCAGCTCAAGCCGGATTTAATCATGTACGAAGCGAGAATATAAGTCGGAATGCAGACCGCCATCCCGATCCAGATAGCAGCGAGATTCCACAAATTCCATGTTCGTTTTTCCGGTGGAACCGGAGCGAGATGTTCATTATAAAGCGGCGATTCGGAAACGTCCTCGGTCAGGGTATGAATTTTTTCAGTCATATTTTGCCTGATTATTGAGAGATAGTGGTCATTGATATGTGAACATCAAAACGTAGAGCAAAGCGCGTAAAGATGAAGAGCGTTGGATGAAAAATAAGGCCAACGCTCTTTTAAACAGGTACAACTTTGCTGCATCAACTCATCCAGTTGATACCAGCTTCAGGATTCCACTTTGTTGTGGTTTTTTTGAGTTGAGTCCAGAATTCGATAGAGCTTTTCCCGGTGATATCAGAAACACCAAATCTCGATTCATTCCAACCGCCGAAGGAAAATGGCTCACGCGGCACCGGTACACCGATGTTTACACCGATCATACCAGCACTGGCATGCTCCATGACAAATCGCGCCAGACCACCGCTTTGGGTATAAACACCGGCAGCGTTGCCATAGTTGGAACTGTTTTCGATTTCGATGGCTTTTTCAAGAGTTTTCGCGCGCAAAATGGATAAAACAGGTCCGAAAACTTCCTCTTTGGCGATGGCCATGTCTGGCGTAACATAATCAATTACAGTCGGTCCGACATAAAATCCACCTTCTTTTCCCGGAACATTCGCATTGCGTCCGTCTACCAGGACTTTGGCTCCAGCCTGTTCGGCTTCCGTAATATAGCGTTCAATTCGTTCCTTGGCAGTTTTGGAAATAACGGAGCCCAAATTCTCTCCGGGCTTTATTTTACGTGCTTCCTCACACAATTTTTCGATGATGTGATCAATTGCGCCAACACCAACCATTGCTGAAGAAGCCATACAACGCTGTCCTGCGCAGCCGGACATAGAAGCCGCAGCATCTTTCGCAGTCATATCCGGATTTGCATCGGGTAGAACGATTAGGTGGTTTTTTGCACCGCCCAGTGCCGTGCAGCGCTTGAGATTTGAGGTGGCGCGTTGATAAACGATTTTGGCCACTTTGGTCGAACCGACAAATGACACAGCCGGAATGCCCGGGTGGTCACAGATGGCTTCCACAGTTTCCCGGGAACCGTTGACAACATTGAAAACTCCGTCAGGCAAACCGGCTTCTTTCAGCATTTGCGCGATATGGCTGGCGCTGATTGGGACCATTTCCGAAGGTTTGAGGATCATGCAGTTTCCCAATGCGAGGGCATTTGGAATGGTCCAGTGAGGGACCATGTGCGGGAAGTTAAACGGGGCAATGGACGCAACGACGCCAACCGGCTTGCGCTCGATGCGACATTCCACGCCTTTGCTAACTTCCAGGATTTCACCTTGAACGAGCTGTGGCATGGAGCAGGCAAATTCCGTTAGCTCGATGCTCTTGGCCACTTCGGCTCTCGCTTCAGCCATGGTCTTCCCGTTTTCGATATGAACAATGGTGGCAAGCTCTTCGAGATTTTGTTCGAGCAGGGTTTTGTAGCGGAAAAAGACCTGGACTCTTTCTTTTATGGTTGTGTTTGACCATTCAGAGAAAGCTTTTTGTGCGGCGTCTACTGCTACATCAAGATCGGATTTCGTGGAAAGCGGCATTGTTGAAATGACGCTGCCATCAAGTGGGCTGAAAACCTCAAACCTTTGAAGACCATTTGAAGAGAACGCGCCCGCGATAAAGTTATGAAGCTCAGGGAATTGCATGATACCCTCCGGGCTGATGACGTTTTCTATATAATAGATGGTTAAAATTTGATTGTCAACAAAATTGTTACAAAAGAGGCGATTTCGGAAATATGGAGAGAAGTATTCTATTAACAGGATATAGCTGTTTTTTAAAGATATATTTCTTTTTTTATATCCAGATAAAATTACAATATTTAATAAATTGTATAAATGAAAATTATAAAGAAGACAGGATGATCTCACGCTTCATGTATTATGCAAAAATGGAGTGTAAATAATAACCAGACAATATGAAAATTGGCATATTGAAGTTGTTCCATGCTGAGTGGAGCTTATATCTTGTAATCACAAAAGATTGATGTCTCGAAACGATGGACACTTTTAAAAATTGCTGGATACGAGATGTGTACTAAAGCAAAAAGCCCGACTTGAGCAGTCAGGCTTTGAAATGCTCCCTTTTCGTAGATGCATAATTTGAAATCCGACTAAATGCTGTTTTACCTCATATTTTTCATTTGTTACTTTGAGTCCTTAAAGGCACTTCTCAAAGGCTGAACTTATGCTACTTAGCTAATTTCGCAGCTAACTGTTCCAGGCTCTGGCCTTTCGTTTCAGGCATCTTAAAGAATACCCAAAAGAGCTGCCAAACCATCATTAAACAAAAAATAGTGAAAACGATAGCCGGACCAATTTGTGTAAATAAAAATGGTATCATCGAGGGAATGGCAGCAGCCAAAACCCAGTGGACAGATGAACCGAATGCCTGACCGGCTGCCCGTAGTTTAGTCGGAAATATTTCAGAGATAAACACCCAGATTACCGCTCCCTGCCCGATCGCATGAGCAGCAATAAAGATAAAGAAAAATATTGGAACCAGCCCACCTTCCCACTTTAGCGCAAAGGCAAAAGAAACAAGTGCCAGGGAAACAATATATCCAAACGAACAAATGTACATCAGTGTTTTTCTGCCAAATTTATCAATCATTGAAATCCCTATCAGGGTGAATATGAGATTGACGGCACCGATGCCAATTGAACTGAGAAAAGATGCTGATTTTTCCAGACCTGCCAATTCAAAAATTCTCGGTGCATAGTAAAGAAATGCATTAATGCCGGATAGCTGATTGAAAAAAGCAATAAAGAAAGCCAGCAACAGAGGCACTCTGAATTTCTTCATATAAATGTTCTCGCGCGCGACCTCGTGTGCTTTTTCTTCTTCAATCTCTGCAACTTCTTTTCCAATATCTGCATCGGGTAAGATGTCTTTTAAAATTTGAATTGCGGCAGATTTATCGTTTTTATATTCCAACAACCAGCGTGGACTCTCGGGTATTCTCAAAACGAGCAAAGAATAAATAAGCGCAGGCAGCGCTTCTACTCCCAACATCCACCGCCAGGCAGAATCTCCCATGTCTTTTAAAAAGTAATTGGAAACAAAAGCCATCAAAATTCCAAAAACAATATTAAATTGGTACATCGCGACTAATTTGCCACGTTGTTCCGGTGGCGCAATTTCCGAAACGTAGGCTGGTGCAACTACTGTCGAGATCCCTATTCCCAATCCGCCAATAAACCGGAAGAAGGCAAACACATAAGGATCTGATACCATTGCTGAGCCAATCGCTGAAACAAAAAAGAATAACCCAATACCAATTAAGGTCTTTTTTCGGCCTAATCTGTTTGTGGGAAAAGAACCGAACATGGCGCCAACAACCGTACCCCAAAGCGCTGTTGACATGACAATCAGGCCATGAAACAAATCTGAACTCTGCCAGAATGCCTGCAATTGTTTATCTGCGCCAGAAATAACCACGGTGTCGAAACCGAACAAAAATCCTGCTAACGCAACAACGATTGAAAAATAGAAAATTCGTAGTTTGTTCATTTTAAAATCTAATTTTTAGATGTGACTGTTGAGTGCGGTCAATATATTGGTTATAAACTTGTTTAGGAAATATCAGTTTACCAAATCCTGCTAATCTTGCCTATTTTAAAGTTCTTAAGTTCAGCATTTGCAGAACCACTTATTTGCAAGTTCGAATATTTCTCGTTTGGGAAAAATAAGTTTGTCATTGCGTATTTACCATCATTTAATAGAATCTCACAGGATGACCGATCCAAATAGATTTGAAAATTGTATACCTTTTCTCCCAAAGGCATCGTTTGAATACGTGGAGCAAATTTGTCGCTGAAATCCATTTTACCTGAACGAGTTCTATCAACAAAAAGCTGATTATTTTTCATGTCTATTTGCAGTGTTTCATCGAGTTCGTTTGATATGGTAATTGAAAGATCTTCGCCATTGCAATCAAAGTGAATTCCAGCTTGAGATAAATCAATTTTATCTTCAATCAAAGGCAATTCTACCTGATCAATCTTTTTTACTTCTTGTTTAATTGATGCGAATTCTCCTGCTATTTTCTGACGCAAAAAGTATTTGTTCCCATCTTTTTGCAACGACAGCTCTCTTGGCAAAGTCATCGCACTGCGCCAGACTTTTGTAGGTGTAACTGTTGCATACATCCAATTGCTCATCCAGGCGATGAGGATGCGTTTGCCATCCGGCGCGTTTGCGTAGGTTACCCCTGCATAACTATCCGTACCGTAATCCAACCAGAGCGATGGTTGTTCGTGCTTGAAAACTTCGCCATTAAAATTCCCAACGAAGTATCTCGTTCCAGAACCGCCGTTTGGCGCTTTATCCCCATGGCTGACGATCATCAGCCATTTTTCCTCATCATCAACCTTCATTTTGAACAAGTCAGGGCATTCCCACACACCCAGGCCCGGCAAATCGTCCACAGGTTCAAAATCGCTTTTAAACTTCCAATCGATTAAGTTGGGTGAGGAAAATATTTTAATTCGGTCCCCAGCAGCTAATACCATATTCCATGCATTGATTTCGTCATTCCAAAATACTTTTGGATCACGAAAATCTTTCTCACATGAATTGTCAATTACTGGATTACCATTGTACTTTTCCCACGTTTTCCCTTCATCAAGACTAAATGCAATTCCCTGGGTTTGATTGTTTTGATAGCCTGCCACTTTGAGTGAATCATTGTAATAAGTAAAAATGGCGATCATCGCATTTTTCCCGAAACCTGCGGTGTTGTTCTTGTCAATTACGGCACTGCCGGAAAAAATCGTTCCGTGCGGATCAGGATATAGCGCAATGGGGGGTGTTTTCAAAGGGTTAAGGCGGGGCCTTACGCCTTTTCCCCAATCATCGGTTCCCAAACGATATTTTTAGGGTGGTATTGATAGAAAAGGTTATAAGTTTCGGTGTTATTAGCCAAACCGGTTGGAACATTTCTTCACTTTCTTTTTGGGTGGAAGTGGAAACGGGGGCGATTGGCTTCCTTGTAATATTTATTGGAATTTTTTAACTTGGGCAA
>QQUM01000313.1 GCA_008501545.1 Calditrichota bacterium | reverse complement strand
TAATAGATGCCACTGGGAACCTGGTCGCCAAGATTATTTTTCGCATCCCAACGCATTGTGTGCGCACCAGTGTTCATCTGCGCACCATTGATAAGTGTGCGAACTTCCTGGCCGATTGCGTTGTATATCTTCAGCGTCACTCTTTCATTCGCACCAAGCGAAAAGGTGAATTTCGTTTCAGGATTAAACGGATTCGGATAAGCATCACCTAATTCATAACCATTAAACATGCTTGTGAAACCATTCGCTCCATCGACGATGCCGCCTTTTCCAACGGCCTTGCCGGAACCAATTGTAATCGTCACCTGATCCGTTCCTGTTGCACCATCATTGTCTGTTACTGTTAAAGTAAGCACATAGGTTCCTGAAGCCGACCCAACCGCAGACCCTGATGCCGATGATGAAAATGTCACTGGATTTGCCCCGTTTCGACTGTATGTCCAGGAATAACCTGTTACAGATCCATCGCTATCTGAACCTGAACCGGAGTAGGATATTACAGCACCAACAGAAAAACTCTGTCCATTGGCAGGCGTATTTATCGTGGCTGTTGGTGGTTGATTTGCTGGAGCTGTCACATTGATTGTGACCTGATCTGTACCCGTCGCCCCATCGTTGTCAGTCACTGTAAGTACAGCGTTATAGTTTCCAGTACTGTTGTATGTGTGCGATGGATTGGCTGCACTGGACGAATTGCCATCACCGAAATTCCAACTGTAAGAAGTGATACTGCCATCAGAATCGCTGCTGCCAGAGCTGCTGAAATTAACTGCCAATGGCGCTGTTCCCGATGTTGGATTTGCACTGGCTACGGCGGTTGGCGGTTGATTGGATGTTCCCGTAACATTAATCGTCACTTGATCCGTTCCCGTCGCCCCATCGTTGTCAGTCACTGTAAGTACAGCGTTATAGTTTCCAGTACTGTTGTATGTGTGCGATGGATTGGCTGCACTGGACGAATTGCCATCACCGAAATTCCAATTGTAAGAAGTGATACTGCCATCGGAATCGCTGCTGCCGGAGCTGCTGAAATTAACTGCCAATGGCGCTGTTCCCGATGTTGGATTGGCGCTGGCTACGGCAGTCGGTGGCTGATTCGCTGTTCCACCAACGGTGAAATTAACAGACACGGTTCCTGTCGCCCCATCGTTGTCCGTAACTTCGAGGGTAACTGTGTAGTTGCCATCAGCCGGGGGAACGCCGGACGGATTGGCGACACCTGAAGCGAAAACATAATTGACAGGAACGCCGGGACCGTTGACAGTCCATTCGTAAGTGCTTACGGCGACAGTTCCGTCGGTGTCTGTTGCACTTCCGGAAAAATTCACTGTTGCGCCGGAAGCAAAATTCTGGCCATTTGTTGGTGAATTGATGATTGCCGTCGGCGCCTGGTTTGGTGTTGATACTGAGATATAACTTGTTTTAGTCTCAGAATCTGAACAGGTTGCACTGGTGGCAGTCAGGGAAACAGTGTAGTTGCCATCTGCTGTGTAAGTATGACTTGGATTCTGCGTCGTTGAGGTATTGCCATCACCAAAATTCCAGCTCCAGGATGTTGCTGGGCCTGTAGTTTCATCTGTAAAGTTCACAGTCAATGGTGCGGCACCGGAGGTTGTATTCGCCGAAAAATCAGCGGTTACATCACATGTCGTTGTATTTACAGCAGCCCAGAAATCGGTGTGAAATGTGCTTGTTCCGCTGTTATTTCCGCTGCCACCACTGCCGCACCCACCGTGGGTGTGAATACCAACCGCATTGCCGGTTGCTTCGTCGATGACAGGGCTACCGGAGTTTCCACCTGTTGTGTCTGTACGATAGCGCATGGTCGTACCGGAAGATCCAGCAGATGGACCAACATGTGTTTGTTGCGTTTGGGTGAGATCCAAATCATCGTTATCGACGCCATAACCCGTGATGCGAATGTTTGCCGGCCCGAGGTCCTGCGCTAATGTGAATGAAGCGCCCATTGCATCAATTGGCTGTAAACCTGTTTGTGCATTGTCTTCAACTTCATAAACACCCCAATCATTACCAACACCACCGTCGGTGTACTGGAGACTGGACGATATGACTGTATATTGATCTTCCGGCCCGGGATGTTGCAAAGTGCCATCAGGAAGTGAATTTGGTACGTTGAATTGAAATGTCTGTGCACTTCCACCGCTTAAGCAGTGGCCTGCCGTAAGGTATTTCCCATTGTCGATAATCCAACCCGTGCAGCCAACCGGAACCAGACGACCTGTTCGAGGATTCGTTGATGGAACTCTGTCGTCGTTGACGTCGCAGATGGATTCGGGAAGTGGTGTGCCACCAACCCAATCACCAACTGTTACTTCCTCGATTTCAAATGATACATCTCGATCCGCGGGGTCTACAAACAGTTTTAATTCAACAGCATTGCCATTGAAATACGCGCTGGAGTATTTCCACGATTGCAGTGCATCATGATCGATTTTTTGTGTATGACCATCCTTCAAAGAAGTGATTGTGAGATAGCTCCTGGTACCGAGATTGGCATTTTTAAAATACAAACGCAGCCAGGGCGCATCGGTGATTGTAATTGTGTGGCTTATCGCCGCTTGCCCGGCGGGTGTGTCATTGCCATTAAATTTTTCTGATTTCCAGGTATAGTTTTGATAGTGGTATTGCATCTCTGCTGTTTGTCCGACGAGTAGAACAGGCAGAAAACATAGAAGCAAACCAGTGAATAGAATGCGGTAGAAAGTGATTTTTTGCACTAAAGCCTCCTTAATTTACGGTGAAAAGTACGTGTGGTTTGTGTTAAAAGTAGTACACCCTGTTGCAGCACCCGGGTAAACAGGAAAATACTGCTCCTGGTTGTAAAACTTTTCAATGAAAATGCACGCATTCACTTGCATGAAAAGGATGAATTAATCGAAGGCCTTCTCGGGGAAACATCAATTCCGTATGATGCTGGACAATTGATGAAATCAATTGTTGTTTTTAGATTTGCTTAATCACAAAGGACTTATTAAATAAGCCTCTGCTTTTATTACAGCAATAATACGAATTATTATGTTTAATTCCGGAAAATATTTTTATTTTACCCGTATATTCAGTGAATCTGATGACTGGAAAATACTGCAAAACTCACTCAATTCTTTTCAGAATGATACGACGATTTCGTTCGTGTTTTATAAATCTGCTCCAGGCGAATTAACGATTTTTAGTAAGACGGGAGAACAAGTAGCCCTACCGGTTAATGTGCACAAACCTGCAGGAAATTATACAGTGAATTGGCATGCCCGGGATCATTCCAGCGGTGTTTATTTCTGTAAAATGAAAGTTGGAAAGTGCATTCAAACGAAGAAATTAGTGCTGGTTGAAGTAATGCGGATGGGACAAAAACAAATAGTTCGCTTTAATATCATGAACAGCAGCGATTCGAGGCAGAATCCTGTGTACCGCTGGAAAATTGCGCTTGCAGGTTGTTTGCCCTTTCTGACTGCAGTTTCAAGTCTGGTCGCAAAACAGAATGAGCTTTCCATAAACAATGATACCTTGCTGGTCAAGTTGGATTTAACACGTGGTGGAGCGATCAGCTATATCTCGAAGGCCAATTCCACGCGCAGCCTTGTCAATATAGCCGACGAAGGCCGTTACATTCAGCAATCGTATTATGCCGGAAAAACACTCGATCGCAGAAGTGATGGACAAAGCGCCAAATGGTCGCCATGGAGTTGGAATCCAATCCAGGTTGGTGATGCTTTCAGAAATCGCGCTGAAATACTGGCTTCAGAAAAAAATGACGATACGCTCTATGTAAAATGCATCCCCATGCAGTGGGATATGAATAACATGCCAGCGGAGGCCGAAATGGAGCAGTGGATTGTACTCAAAGGCTCAATACTGGAAGTGCATAACAAACTCACATGTTTTCGCACCGACTCCATCTATGGCGAAAACATTGCCAATGATCAGGAGTTGCCGGCTGTTTACCCTATCTCAGCTTTGAGGAATCTTTATGGTTACCTGGGCGCAGCGCCATTCACTAAGGATACCCTCAATAATCCTGATGTGGTCAATCTGTCAAGTGGATTTTGGGGCGTCTACTTATTTGGGTTTCTCAAAAAGGAGGTGTTGTTATGACACATCGATTTTTCCCAAAATGGTTTGATTTCGTTTTGCTTTTCACTTTTTCACTGGTATGTATGATAAACCGACTCAATGCTCAGGATAATTTCTGGAATAATTCTGGCGCTCCAAATGGTGGACAAATAACTGGTATTGCATGCAGTCCTGCTGGTGAAACATTTGCGGGTACAGGGTATTCCTGGTTTAATAACACAGGAGGTAAAGTCTATTTCAGCTCTAAAGAGGGTGAAGCCTGGACTGAAATAAGTAGTGGCTTGCCCGTAAACCTGGAAAGTATCAATTGTTTCGCTTTTCACCCTGACGGCGATGTTTTTTGTGGAACTTCTTCAGGTGTTTATCGCTTTGTTGAAAATGATACAACCTGGCTTAATGTCAGTTCAGGATTACCAGAATATGATGTGGTTAATACAATAGTTATTAACCAGGAGGGTGCCATATTCATCGGCACGACAAAAAGTGTGTATCGCTCAGAATCCAAAGGTGAAAGTTGGATGAAAAAGCATATGGGATCTGAAGAATATGCATTCGTTAATTCTTTAGTTATCAATAGTTCCGGTGATCTGTTTGCAGGGACAGATCGCAATAGAATGATTTTTCGTTCAAGTGATAATGGAGAGCAGTGGAGCGTTGTTAATGCAGGCTTGCCCGCTAGCGGAATTAATGCATTGATTATCGATGAACGTGATTATCTGTTTGCAGGGCTGGGAAGAGGCGTCTTCTTTTCAAATGATAATGGGAATACCTGGATATCCAGGATTGAAGGATTGCCTGATTACTCGGATATCATATCCATGGGAATGAGTAAGAATGGTGAACTATTTGTTGGATACTACGATTTATCAAGAAGTGGTATTTATAGTTCGACCGATGATGGGTTAAAATGGAATGAAGAAACATCGGGTCTTCCTGGTTACACAATCGCTCAAGCTTTTACGGCGAATTTGGAAGGCTCCGTGGTAGCAGGTACCTATAATGGTATTTTCCGTCATACGAATGACCAGGATGAGTGGACAAACATCAGCAAGGGACTTTCGAAACTTCCAGTACGTACGATGACAAAAAATTCTGTGACAGGCAGTCTTTTCATCGGGGCAGGTTTTGGAATATATCGCTCAGGTGATAATGGAGAAACCTGGCTGGATGTTTCAAATGGATTTAATGCATATCCCTATGTGCAGTCGGTTGTTAGCGACTATGATGGGACACTGTACGCAGGTGTTGGATATGAGCATGTATTTTTTGCCGTTGATCCGGTGCCAGGCGGTATACATCGATCGACAGATAATGGCGTAACATGGGAAAGTGTCCCGCAGTATTTTTATGGATCACCCAGGCTTGCCGTCAATCAGGATGGTACCATTTGGGCAAATGGCTATTATGACCCCTATCCGGAAATTGTTCCATGGGGACGACCAGGTCTGTTTCGATCGATGAATTCTGGTGAGAGCTGGGATCTAATTCTCGATGACTTTAGGTGTCTTTCATTTGATTTTAAAGATGGCAGTCAGGTTTCAGTTGGCACATTCAGCCATGTATTTTTATCTTCGGACAATGGTCAAACATGGGGAAATTTCGGATTTAATAGTGCGGTTCAGTCGCTTGCATATGATTCTGGCGGGAATCTTTTCGCAGCAACATCCGGTGACCTTTTTCGAATGAAACAAAATGAAGAAAATTGGGAAACCTTGCAGACCAATTTCAGACCGGGTGAGTTTAGTTCATCTTTATTTGTTGCAGACAATGATGATGTATTTGCAAGTCCAAATACAGGCG
>QQUM01000093.1 GCA_008501545.1 Calditrichota bacterium | reverse complement strand
GTGGTCTGCCTTCATATCCGCACCCGTGGTTGCGACCTGAATTCTGGCAGTTCCCGACAGTATCGATGGGGTTGGGGCCGATTATGGCGATTTATCAAGCGCGTTTTAACCGCTACCTCGAAGATCGTGGTTTGAAGGAACCAGCAGGGGAGAAGGTATGGGCTTTTCTCGGTGATGGTGAAACCGATGAGCCGGAAGCACTGGGCGCTATTTCTCTTGCTTCAAGAGAAAAGCTGGATAACCTGATATTTGTTATCAATTGTAATTTGCAGCGGCTCGATGGCCCTGTTCGTGGTAACGGAAAAATTATTCAGGAACTGGAACGAAATTTCCGTGGTTCAGGCTGGAACGTCATTAAGGTCATCTGGGGCTCGGATTGGGATGAATTGATTGCCCGAGACCAGAGCGGCTTGCTGGTCAAACGTATGGGTGAAGTCGTTGATGGCGAATACCAGAATTACATCGTTCGTGGCGGTGCACATCTTCGCAAGCATTTTTATGGCAAATATCCGGAACTGCTCAAACTCGTCGAGCACTTGTCAGACGAACAGCTCGAACGCTTGCGTCTTGGCGGCCATGATCCGCAAAAAGTTTATGCGGCTTATCATGAGGCGGTCAATCATACAGGCGCTCCGACTGTAATTTTGGCCCGCACCGTGAAAGGTTATGGCCTCGGTGAAGCCGGTGAAGGGAAAAATATCACGCACTCTCAGAAAAAAATGAATGAGGAAGAACTTCGTCACTTTCGCTCCCGTTTTGGTATTCCAATTTCAGATGAGAAAATCGACAGCGTCCCATTTTATCGTCCGGAAGATGATAGTCCGGAAATGGTTTACCTGCAGGAGCAGCGCAAAAAATTGTATGGTTATATGCCAACGCGCAAGGAAGAAAGCTATCCGATTCGTGTGATGCCAAAACTTTATGATGAATTTCTGACAGGGACAGATGACCGTGCTATCTCTACAACGATGGTTTTTGTGCGTTTGCTTTCCAAATTGTTAAGTGATAAAGAAGTTGGCAAACTTATCGTCCCGATCGTACCGGATGAAGCGCGGACTTTTGGAATGGAAGCACTGTTCCGTAAAGTCGGTATTTATTCGCATGTCGGTCAGTTATATGAGCCGGTTGACAGTGAGAATCTGCTTTACTACAAGGAAGCGAAAGACGGCCAGATATTCGAAGAAGGGATTACTGAAGCAGGTTCGTTGGCTTCATTTATCGCAGCCGGAACTGCTTATTCAACACACAATGTCAATACGATTCCGTTCTATATATTTTACTCGATGTTTGGCCTGCAGCGTACCGGAGATCTCATTTGGGCTGGAAGTGACATGCGCATGCGAGGATTTCTGGTCGGTGGAACGGCCGGCCGGACCACCCTTGCCGGCGAAGGTTTACAGCACCAGGATGGCAACAGCCATCTGTTTGCTTATCCTTACCCGACGATGAAAGCATATGATCCGGCCTTTGCTTATGAATTGGCGATCATCGTTCGTGAGGGAATCGAACGCATGTACGGCAACCAGGAGCCGCTGTTTTATTATCTGACAGTGATGAATGAAAATTATGCGCAACCACCGATCCCGAAAGGCAAGAAAATTGAAGAAGGTATTCTCAAGGGAATCTACCAGTTCAATAAATCAAAATTAAAGGACAGCGATTTGCAGGTACAGCTGCTTGGCAGTGGCGCAATTCTGACGAAAGTTTTGGAAGCGCAGCAACTTCTGGAAGAAAAATACAATGTTGCAGCTGATGTCTGGAGTGTTACAAGCTACAAAGAACTGCATAATGATGCTGTTGCGGTTGAACGCTGGAACCTGTTTAATCCGGAGAAAAAGCAGAAAGTACCTTTTGTAACCAATGCGTTGAAAGATGCAAAAGGTGGATTCGTGGCCGCTTCGGATTATGTCCGTGCTTTGCCGGAATCAATAGCGAAATGGATTCCAGGTCCGCTGCTTTCTCTTGGGACGGATGGTTTCGGTCGCAGCGATGGCCGTCGCCACTTGCGTGATTTCTTCGAGATCGACCCAAATTATATCGCTTTAGGTGCTTTAACAACCTTGATGCGTGAAGGTAAATTAGACAGCAAAACCGTACAAAAAGCGATGAAGGATATGGGCATCAACCCGGATAAACTGAACCCGCTTGAAGCATAGGATCGTGTCGATTAGATCGAATAAGAAAATCACTCCAGCCGGGTTTTATAACCAGCTGGAGTTCTGAAAACAAAGGAAACAAAATATGTCATTAGAATTCAAATTGCCCGAGTTGGGTGAGAATATAGAATCGGGAACCATCGCTGCCGTTAAAATTCAAGAGGGTGACGCGGTATCCGAAAATCAGGTCGTTTTTGAGTTAGAGACCGATAAAGCTGTTGTGGATATACCGGCACCGGCAGATGGGACGGTAACAAAATTATTGATCAGTGAGGGCGATGAAGTCAAAATTGGTCAAATTCTTTTTGTGATGAAGGAAGGCAGTGGCGCGGCTTCAGCAGCGGAAGAACAACCGGAGAAAAAAGCACCAGAACCTGTAGAGGAGAAACCGGAAAAGGCCCCTCAGGCAAGCGTGCCAGCACCACCGGCTAAAAAGGAAGAAACAGCACCGGCAGCTAAGCCCGTTGAAAAACCGGCAAGTGTGGCTCCTCCAGCACAAACAAAAGCTGCACCCATGACGCGCAGCCTTGTTCCTGCAGCGCCATCCGTACGCCGATTCGCAAGAGAGATCGGCATTAATATCAATGAAGTTCCAGGGAGCGGTCCCGGTGGCCGCATCTCCATCGAAGATGTAAAAGCGTATGCAAAACAGTTGAATCAACAGCCGAGTGCGCCGAGAGGAGCATTCGCACCCCAGCAGCAAGCACTGCCTGATTTCAGCAAATGGGGCGAAGTTGAGCGCCAGACGATGAGCAAAATCCGTAAAACTACTGCAACCCACCTGAGCTACGCCTGGTCAACGATTCCGCATGTGACACAATTCGACAAAGCTGATTTGACTCATCTTGAAAAACTGCGCAAGCAATTTGCACCGAAAATAGCAGCCGCAGGCGGCAAATTGACGCTTACGGTCATCTTGTTAAAAGTCATTGAAGCGGCATTGAAAAAATATCCGCAATTCAACAGCAGTATCGACATGCAGAGTTTCGAAGTGATTTATAAGAAATTTTATAATATCGGCATCGCGGTTGATACGGAACACGGATTGCTTGTTCCGGTTGTGAAAAACGTGGACAAGAAAAACCTGACACAACTTGCCATCGAAATCAATGAAATCGCTCAAAAAGCCCGGGATCGCAAGCTTTCGCTTGACGATATGCAGGGCGGGAATTTTAGTATTTCCAATCTGGGTGGTATCGGTGGTACAGGATTTACGCCTATTGTTAACTCACCGGAAGTTGCTATTCTCGGAGTATCCCGTGGCCGCATCGAGCCGGTGCTGGTGGATGGGAATTTCGAACCAAGAATGATGCTACCGTTAAGCTTATCCTATGATCATCGTATTATCGATGGTGCCGATGCAGCGCGTTTTCTGCGATTTGTCTGTGAAGTGCTGGAAGAGCCGTTTTTGATGGCGATGGAAGGTTAACCAATAAAATAAGACTGGAATAATAAATGAGTAATGAAAATAAGGCCGATCTCGTTGTCATTGGCGCCGGTCCCGGTGGTTACGCGGCAGCTTTTCTGGCTGCTGATCTGGGTCTGGATGTCACTGTCATCGATCCGGCAGAAAATCCTGGCGGTGTCTGTTTGTACCGCGGCTGCATTCCTTCAAAAGCGCTGTTGCATGTCGCCAAACTCATGCGCGAAACGGAAGAATCGAAAAACTGGGGGATCGAGTTTCAGCCGCCGAAAATCGATGTTGATAAACTGCGCGGCTGGAAAGAAAGTGTGATTAATAAATTAACCGGCGGTCTTGGGCAACTGGTCAAGCAGCGTAAAATCAAGCATATCCACGGAAAAGCATTTTTCCTTGATAGCAACACCCTGGAAATTACCCTGAACGATGGCGAAAAGCAGCAGCTTGCTTTTAATCACGCGGTATTGGCAACGGGTTCGCGACCAACGGAAATCCCGATTTTCAAGACTGATAATCCACGTGTTATGAATTCGACTGGCGCGCTGGAGCTGGCCGATGTTCCGGAGTCATTGCTTGTTGTGGGGGGTGGCTACATCGGTTTGGAAATGGGGACGGTCTACGCAGCATTGGGTACAAAAGTAACGGTCGTTGAAATGCTTCCGGGACTGCTGCCAGGCGCCGATCGCGATGTGGTAAAAATTCTGCAAAAAAGTCTTGATGCACGCTTTGAAAATATAATGCTGAACACCAAGGTTGAAGGCATTACCGAAGTTGATGGTGGCATCAAAGTCAGCTTGCTCGATAAAGAAAATAACAAACAGGAGCTCCAATTCGACAAAGTTTTGGTCTCCATCGGGCGCGTTCCGAACTCGAACGGACTCGGGCTGGAGAATACCCGTGTAAAAATCGATGGCAAAGGCTTTGTTGAAGTCGATGACCAGCGTCGAACAGGCGAGCCATCGATTTATGCGATCGGTGATATTGCCGGGGAGCCGATGCTGGCACACAAAGCTTCTCACGAAGGCCGCATCGCTGTGGAAGCCATTGCCGGGCACAAAGTTGTCTATGAGCCGCGTGCAATTCCTGCAGTCGTCTTCACCGATCCGGAAATTGCTTGGTGTGGTTTGACCGAAAGCGAAGCCAAAGAACAAAAACGCAAAGTATCCGTCATGCGTTTCCCATGGGCTGCTTCCGGTCGTGCATTGACGCTGGACCGTACCGATGGCCTGACGAAACTCATCGTCGATCCGGAAACAGAACAAATTCTCGGTATGTGCGTCGCCGGGCCTGGAGCAGGTGAGCTTATCGCCGAAGGCGTTCTCGCCATTGAAATGGCCGCTGTTGTGACTGACTTGAAAATGAGTATCCATCCGCACCCGACCCTGTCCGAAACCTTGATGGAATCTGCTGAAATGTTTTTCGGTCAAGCGACCCACGTTTACCGGCCGAAACGAAAGTAGAAAAAGGGATCAATAACCAATAATCAACACGCAATACCCAATATTCAAATTTAAAATATTGGAAATTGAGCGTTGATTATTGGGTGTTGGATATTGAATGAATTCCATAAAAGTTTGGCTTCTGGCCGCTCGGCCCAAAACGCTCTGGGCGGCTATCGCTCCGGTTTTGATGGGAACTGCACTGGCGGCCAATGATGATGTTTATCATTGGCCATCAGCACTGGTTGCTCTGATCGGCGCGGTCCTCATTCAGATCGGTACAAATTACGCCAACGATTATTTTGATTATCTCAAAGGCGCGGATACAGGTGAACGGCTTGGTCCGACGCGGGCGACGCAAGCAGGACAAGTCAAACCGCAGCAAATGCGTTTTGCGTTCATTTTGATCTTTGTCCTGGCGATGGTGCTTGGCATCTACCTGGTTTGGCGTGGGGGATGGCCGGTTGTTGCTATTGGAGTCGCATCAATTTTTTTTGGGATATTGTACACCGCGACGCCCTACGCCCTGGCTTACCTTGGCATCGCGGATTTGTTTGTGCTCGTCTTTTTCGGGCCTGTTGCCGTCGGCGGGACGTATTATGTACAAGCGCTTTCCATCGCCCCGCATGTTATTATTGCAGGTTTCGCTCCTGGTCTGATTTCCATGGCCATCCTTGTCGTCAACAATTTACGCGATATCGAAACTGACAGCAAAGCAGGCAAAAAAACACTGGCGGTGCGATTCGGAAGAAAATTTACACAAGCGGAATATATTTTATGCCTCGTTGTCGCTTGCTTTATCGGATTCTGGTTGTTTTACGCCTATGGCTTACCCATCACATTGATCAGTGTTTTTCTCATATTGCCGGCTGGTATTTCCTCTATTAAAACAGGATTTCATCCCGGGGAAGGCA
>QQUM01000572.1 GCA_008501545.1 Calditrichota bacterium | reverse complement strand
TTGATCCACCAGAGGTAAAATGCCGTGTTCATTTATCCCGCGTTTGATTACACAATTTATTTTTATTGGTGAGAGACCGACTTTTTCGCATTCTTCGATCCATCGTAGCGTGTGTTCAACCGATTTGTTGACATCATTCATCTTTTTATAGATTGCATCATCCAGTGAATCGATGCTGACAGTAATGCGTGTTAATCCTGCTTCTTTTAACTTGTGGACACGTTCGACAGGAAATGAACCGTTTGTGGTCATACTGAGATCCAGTTCCGGATTTTGTGACAGGAAGCGGATGAGTTGTTCAATATCCCTGCGAACGAGGGGTTCGCCACCGGTAATTCGAACTTTACGCACACCGAGCTGCATAAAAATTTTTACAAGCCGGTGAATTTCTTCAAAAGTAAGAACTTCACTTTGCTTCAGGTACGCGTACTGCTTGTATTTTTCCCGAGGCATGCAATAGATACAGCGAAAATTGCATCGATCTGTGACTGAAATTCTCAGAGCGCGCAGTGGGCGGTCCCTTTGATCCTGAATAATCATTTTATCCCGATTGACTGATGCTGGTTTCAGTGGCGATAGTTTAGTAAAATAATTTTTAATTGCAATTCTTTGGTTTGAAAATTTTTCATTTGTCGTGAATGATGTTGCATTTGCACATTCGGAATTATAAATTAATCCACATTTACACTAGATAATCAAATGAAATCACTATCCTTTTTACCCTATTAGGAGGATCTAATGGATAAACCATATGAAAAATATTTTGATGATGTTGTTCACAAAGTTCAGGAAGGCATGAGCGCATTGGCTGCTAAAACAGATGAACTGACGCAAAAGGGCAAGATCAAATTCGAAATATTATCAATCAAGCGAGATCTCGATAAATACTTTAACGATCTTGGAAAGCTTGTTTTTGAACTGGCTTCAGAAGATGAAAACACAGCACTTATGGAGAACGATGCTGTAAAGTCAAACTTTGAAAAAATTAAAGAGCTGAACGTGAAGCTCACTGAAAAAAAAGAACAATATGAAAAGGTTGCAAAAGCGGATGCCGAAACCGAGAGTGAAGCCAAACAGGAGCCTGATACAAACTTTGTTTAAATTTCGGGGAACGTATCTTTTCAGCGCTATTCGAAACGCATTCCTTTGTCTCATTTTTATTATTCTTGCTCAATGCAGCGCGGGTGAAAAAATGCGGGATAGCATAATTTTCACCCCCAGTCGTGATTTGAGCTACCCTTACGAGGAAATTGCATTCCGCCAATCTTACTCGCAGGGTAGCTCTCCAGCCGTGCAAATTATTGCGGGTGGCGATGTTATGATTGGCCATTGGACTTTGTCATACCTGAAGAAGCATGGTAACGACTATCCTTTTCGTGGTATCAAACATGTGTTACGTGACCACGACATCGTCTTTGCAAATCTTGAAGCGCCGTTTGCTGATACCGGTAAAATCCAGGTTGAAAAACAATATACATTTAAAGTGCCGACGACTTATGTACAAGGTCTGCAGTCGGCAGGTTTTAACATGATGAGCCTTGCCAATAATCATATTTTGGATTTTGGCTTTGAGGGATTACAACAGACGGTATATGCTCTTGACAGGGCAGGCATTCATCACGCCGGTGCAGGCATGACAGCTGAGGCCGCCTGGGAACCGGCAATTATGCAAACCGCTTCAGGACGCGTTGCTTTGCTGGCTTTTTCCATGACTTTTCCCAAAGAGTTTTGGGCAACAGATTCGACGGGTGGAACAGCTTATCCTTTCGAAAGAAAATTAAAAAAGGCGCTACACCAAGTGCGAACGCAGGCTGATATCGTAATCACTTCCTTTCATTGGGGGAAAGAAAAAAGTCACCAGCCGAAAGATTATCAGCAGCATTTTGCGCATTTTGCAATTGATCACGGCGCTGATTTGGTGCTTGGACACCACCCCCACGTTTTGCAGGGTTTAGAAATTTATAATGGAAAGCTGATCGCCTATTCTCTGGGAAATCTGGCTTTTTCGTCCTATTCACAAACTGCGGTGAACTCCGCACTTTTGCGAATCGCTCTCACAAAAGAAGGTGATCTGCTCTTTGCACGCGTCATTCCACTTAATGTGGACAACAGTGAAGTCGAATTCCAACCGAAAATTGCCAGTGAACAGAGATCGCGCGCTATTTTGACACAACTGGACACGCTTTCCTTTAAACTAATGGGGAGAGATATACTCTCAGATAATGGTTTGATATTTGACTTTTTACAACCGGATTCACTGGTTGTAAAAGACACTTTATTTTAAAATTTCCCGGTATTATTTCCCCTCGCACATCCTCAGTCCGGGCTTGATAACCAAATTAAACTCTTACCCGGAGAATTTATATGGTTAAACCAAGATTTTCGGAATTCCAGTTGCATGAATTCTGGGAAAAATCGCGTTATTTTTCCCGCCCCCTTCTCACACAAAATGGTAACCAGGTTGAAATCATTCGCCGTGGCAGGCCAAACCAGGATGGTGGACCGGATTTTCGTAATATTGTCATCCGGATGAACGATGCCATTTTGGAAGGTGATTGTGAACTGCATCTTAACTCTATCGACTGGAAACGCCATGGTCACCATTTGGACCGCGCCTACAACCAAACCTGTTTACATGTTGCCCTTGACAATGTTCCCGTTACACGAATTCACCTGGAAAACGGATGCGAAGTGGAACAAATACTGGTGCCGTCTGAACTTCTGGCCGAATTCATTGCAAAAAAAGAAGCGGATGACAAGGATGTTCAAGCGACCAAGTGTGCGTTAGGCTCCTGTGATGCTTCTAAAAAAATGTCCATTCTTCACAATGCCGGCATGGAACGGCTTGTCCAAAAGGCAGCAGTGTTCAAGGAACGTTTTCATGCTGTTTCCTGGGATCAGTTGGTTTATGAAGGGCTTTGCCAGGCGCTGGGCTACTCGAAAAATACGCAAGCATTTCAGATGCTTGCTCAAATTATCCCCATCGATCTGTTGTTTTATGAAATGCGACAAGCGCGTTCAGGTTTGGCAGAAGCCACGACAGCGGCACTGTTGTTTGGTGCAGCAGGATTCCTTGATGAAAAATCACTTAAGGATAACAATTCAACAGAAATTCAAGCTTATACTGCAACACTCAGGGATATCTGGTGCCATGCACAACATGTTCTGCAAATTCGGCCGATGCAGCGTGCGCAATGGCAATTCTTTCGATTACGACCACAAAATTTCCCGACACGCCGTATTGCGGGAATCGTTAAACTGATCACAAAATTTGAAAGGGTGGGTGTCCTGGAGCGACTGACAAGTAATATTTTAAATGAAGGACTGACTCACGCTGAGATAAATATAAGTTTGCGGGATTATTTTGCAATAGAAGCAGATGCATTCTGGCAGCAGCACTATGATTTTAAAGTGCGGGAAAGCAAGACATCGAATAAAAGCTTTGGGATGTTGATTGGAAAAAACCGTGCAGACGATCTTGTGGTCAATATCGTTTTACCGATTCTTTTATTGTATGCCAGCGAGACAGGGGATGCAAATTTAAATAACAAACTACAGGAACTGTTCTCCGACTATCCATGTTTGCAGGAAAATTCAGTAACCCGGAAAATGCGTAACCGGTTGTTTTTGCACCGTAATCAGAAGAATGAACTGCAATATACGGCTCGTTTACAGCAAGGGCTTATCCATTTATCGAAAAATTTTTGTCTCGACGGTGACTGTAATAAGTGCCTGCAAACTAAGCTGCTGAGCGCAACCAGGGAAGCGGATAACTGAGTTGTTCCAGGAGTTGCATATTTTTCAGCGTTTTCTTTTTCGACCAATTGAGGATTCTTGCCAACGTGTGCAGGGAAAATTCGTTTGTTTTTTCAATTATTTTTGCAATATCGAGGATATCGTCCACGCACCAATCATGTCCATTTCCTTTCAGAATCTCCTTGGCAAGTAAAACCGCGAAATTACATGAAAAAGAAGCAATTGCGGGATTGCGGCATTCGATGAAAACGTCGAATCGATTCTCCGGTTCCCAATAATTGCAGGTCAAACCACTGCATTCGTCCAGTTCACCAACCTGGCATTGGATTTCGATAGCGATGTGTTCAACCAGATGGACGGTATCGATCACGTCGCCGACTATTTGTATTGGTGCACCGAGATGGCTAATGTCAAAATCTCTTCCCGAGTAGCCTTGTTCCCCTTGATGACAATGGTGGTGCCGGATATTGGGAAAGAGTTGTAATGTTTCAAAAAGTAAATCAGGAAATTTATGAAGATAAAAGTGTTTGTCATGGACTGTATCAATCGTTGCGCGAATCCGCTGCGTTTCCTTCTTAAAATTCGTATTGAGTTTATTTAATTCTTCAAAGTTACCCTCTACGATCTTTAATAATTTCATTCGGATATTTCTCCAGAGCATCCAGTAATAAGCGTACAATACATAATAATTCAGAACATAAAACAGTTTCCATTATCGTTTATGTCTGGAGTCCCCAGAAAATCATGTGTAAGAAAACGATCGACATGTATATTTTGAACTTAAATGAAAAACCAAACACACTGATGACAAAAATAAAATAAGTTTTTGCTATAGATTTTTTGGTGGGATATTCACCAGGGATGCGCCTTTTATCATTTTTTTTACGTCTAAAAGTATACTCATCCCTGGTCAATGTAAATTTTCCGCTGAGATATGCAGTAAATAACTTTGGTGTGTCAATAGGTTGAGGAAATTATTTCGATAATTTTTCTGTTCGAATTGATTCCAAAAGAATAGGGGGTGTCCGCACCACATGCGCTAAGGAGCCGGCATTGGAAGCAGAACTTCTCGGTAGATTAGCTGAAAATTTTACACAATATTGGATTTTTTCAGTTTACCTTTCAGCACGATTTCGTACACACCTGTGCCATTATCAAGTCTGGTCACGGCTGCACTGTAATTCGTGGAATCGCGAAGAATATTGTGTACATTTTCTCGTAAATCCGGGGATGATGGTTGTGAGATTTCGATGTAATCGAGTTCGGAAAGATTGTTTTTGTTCATGGGACTCTCCAGAATTAAGTCTTTTCGGTAGAAATGGAATATTGGGGAATTATTAAAATCAACGCTCTTAACACACAATATTATTCATAGGCAGATTTAATTTGAAACTATAAGATGAATTCGAAAAATTAATAATTTAACGCTAAATCGTCTTCTGAAAATCATTGTGAGAAGTATGTGAAACGGACAATTTGAAGCAGCAAACGAATGCTTAAATTGGTAAGAAGGTTTTGAAAAAACTTTGAGCGTTTCAGCGACTCGACATAATAACGTTTTTATTGACATGTGCAAGGCTTGTGACAAAAGTTTATTTAATTTACCCGTAACGGTCAGTCGTCATCAAAAAGCTCTCTAAAAATGATAATCTATCGGCGTCTTGTGGATGATTTGAAGTTGGAACATGTTGAGCACAAAATGTGATTTATCGCCCAGACAATTTTTTGTGTATTGAGGAGTGCTAAAAAGAAAGAAATATATTTATAATTTTAATTTAATTTTTCAATGCTGCAAATTACATACACAGGTTTTATCTTGACTTTGATTCCATTTAAAGATACTATACAGGTCTTGCAAAAACAGCATTTATTGTTCATGGTTTTGCATATTAAATTGCCTTAAACTACTGATTTTATTTTAACCAGGTGTTGGTGTTTTAACATGGAAAAAGATCGATTTGCCGCCATTGAAGATTTAAAAAATACAGTTATCAAAACAGGCAATCTACCGCAGCACATTGCCATTATTATGGATGGAAATGGCCGCTGGGTCAAATCCCGGCAATTAAACAGGGTTGCAGGACACAAAGAAGGTATAAATAGTGTTCGTGAAATTGTTGAGCTTGCAGGTAACCTCGGTATAAAATATTTGACACTGTATACATTCTCGACAGAAAAC
>QQUM01000550.1 GCA_008501545.1 Calditrichota bacterium | reverse complement strand
CGTAAATAAGAGACTTCATTGCATGGATAACATCAAAAACTATGGAAATGATGTGGTACTGCATTAAACAAAAAAGTTGTTACATGTCAAGAAAAAAGAAGCGAATGTCCGAATTTATTTTCAGGATGATTCAGTGAAATGCATATGCAATAGAATTTGTTTTCGTTTTAAGCTTTTTATTTAAAGCTGATTCGGCTATCTTGGCCCATAAAAAATATCATACTCATTTTATTGAAAATAATCCAATGACAACACCAGTAATTGCATTTATCATCGTTGTAGGTTTTCTCGTATTTGTGCATGAATTTGGCCACTATGCTGTGGCAAAATTGCTTGGCGTGCGAGTCACTGTTTTTTCCATCGGATTCGGACCGAAAATTGTTGGTTTCAAGCGCGGCGAGACGGAGTACCGGATAGCAGCATTTCCGCTGGGAGGCTACGTGAAAATGGCCGGACACGATCCAAACGAGGAATTAACCGGCGCGACATACGAATTTGCCTCCAAAAAAGTATGGGAACGCATGGCCATTATTGCAGCGGGGCCTGCGATGAATGTTTTGTGGGCCATCATTTTCATCGCCATGATTTTTTATGCCGGAATCGACAAACCATTGTATTTAACGGATGAAGTCCGAATCGGCTGGATTGAAAATGAATCTCCGGCAGCGCAGGCAGGGATGCGAATCGGGGATAAAATGACCAAGATCGGTGAAGAGAATGTCTCTTCCTGGGAAGCGTTTTACGACAACAATCTGCTGTATACTCAGGATACTGTCGTTGTCCAGGTTGAGCGAAAGGATGACCTTCATGATCTCGTGTTTATCAGCAACGACAGCCTGCGAAAGGCCTTTCCACTTCTTGGATTTTCACCACCGATTCCCGCACAGGTCGGTCGTCTGGTCGATGGTTATCCGGCAGACAAAGCCGGAATACGTGTCGGCGATGTTATCGTGCAGATAAACGATGATTCCATTCACTCGTTTTACCAAATGACCCGGATCATTTCCTCGGGTAGCGATTCAACACTCAATGTAAAAATTGCCCGCACCGGCTCCATTCTCGACTTTGCAATCGAAGCGAAATTGGATAAAAATACAAATCGCTACATGATCGGTATCGGGCCTTATCAGGAAACCGAGAAGATAAAATACGGAGTCGTGGAATCTCTGAAGAAAAGTGTTGAAACCAATGTCCTCATGTCGACATTGCTGGGTGATTTTCTCAGGCGGGTCTTCAAAGGCGAAGCATCCGGTGATGAAATAGGCGGCCCGATTAAAATTGCCGAACTGGCCGGAGAGGCTGCCCGCTCCGGCCTGCTTGATGTCGTTCGTTTGATGGGCTTTCTCAGTTTGCAACTGGGCCTGCTCAATTTACTGCCAATCCCGGTCTTTGATGGTGGCCATCTGTTTTTACTGACGATAGAAGCTGTCATGCGTCGACCACTCAGTCAGAGCAGTCGTGAGTTCATTCAGATGATTGGCTTGTTTATTATCGTTACGCTGATGGTCTTTGTTTTTTACAATGACATTGCAAGCCTGTTGAGAAGATAACAGGATCAGTTGCGTTGCTCAATCGTGATTTTCGGTCCGCCCGGTTGTGAAAGTTTTCCATCCGGGCCGAAGGCTGCAATCATGTCCGCCATTTCGTCTTTACTCAATTTCTTGCCAACTTCGCGAGGTGTCTTTTCCGGCATGCTGTCCATGTGTAATGTCTGTGTCGGGAAGGCAAATTCAACACCGATTTCCTCTGCCAGTCTTAAAATTTCCAGCAATAAATTATGCCGCTCGCGCAATTCGTCACTCCAGCTTGGCACTTTGAAAAAAACATAGAGAAGCACATTCAACGAATAATCGCCAAAACTGTTAAAATGGATTTCATAGTAGTCCTTGCGGGTGTGTGGATTTGCTTGCACGATCGCGCGAATGCCTTCAACAAATGCCTGCATTTGCTCGGAAGTTGTAGAGTATGTCAGGCCGAGTAAGGCTTTGAGACGGCGGTACTCCCGCAACCCCATGTTGTCGACTGCGCTGTCGGCTATTTTTGCATTTGGTACACTCACGAGCGAATTGTGAAATGTGCGAATGCGGGTTGAACGAAAGCCGACTTCTTCCACTGTGCCTTCAATGCCACCTGTAACGACCCAATCGCCAACCTGAAATGGTTTATCAATAAAAATTGTCACCGAACCAAAGAAATTCGCAAGGGTGTCCCGCGCTGCAAGTGCAACGGCCAAACCACCGATTCCGAGACCGGCGAGCAACGAAGCCACGTCGACTTCAAGGTTTTGCAGGATGAAAATCGTACCCATGATCACCACAAAAACTTTTAATGTTTTGCGGATTAGTGGCACAAGCTGATCATCCAGTTTGCTTTCTGTAGTGCTGGTGATGCGGGTGAGATAGTTTTCCAGCACATCGATCATGCGGTAGATCATCCAGATGATGCTTGAATAAAGCATCACAATCAGCACGATGCGAATGTACTGATTCAGCGTAACGCCAAGCTGCAAATTCGTGTAGGCTGTCATGAAAAATGCCGTTAAAACGAATAATCCGGCTGGCTTGGCGGCAGAACGGATGACAAGATCATCCCATGTCGTTTTCGTATGTTTTTCCAGACGGCTGGCTGATTTATCCAGAAAGTATTCAACCAGCTTGCGGAGAAGAAAGCCGATCAGCAAGACCAGAAACAAGCCGATGAGTTGCCATAATGCAAAGCCGAGAAAACCGGTTTGGGACCATGCCGGTAATTCCTGAATGAGTTTCTCCAGAACGGTTGAAAATGTGTTTGCATACAGTTCCGGAATGGCTTGCAAGGCTTGTGGTGTGAAATACCAGAACCTGCCATATTTTTTCAGGGTTATGCCGGGTAATTGCTCAAATAAAACGACTTCCTGCATACCGGTGATTTCGTCAATGTAATTTGGATCATCCGGATATTTAGACATCTTTACAAACATGCCACGTGCATCGAGAGAACGTTTGAGCATCTGTGCCAGTTTTATGCGTTCATCCAGCGTGAGTGTTGTGTCCGAACGCATGGCTTCCGCTGCGATGTCCGGGCGTTTGTGGTTTTGCCAGTAAATAAAATTGTTTATGGTTTTACGTGGTGTGGTAAACCGCTGAATATTCAGTGATGGTTTTATTGTTGTTCTTGATGTGTCCGTCTGTGCGGGCAGCAAACCCATGCCAAACAGCATGAAAATGAGTAGTAATAAGATTCGATTCAACATTATTGGTATCCGTGGGTTATTCTTTAAATGTATAATTTTGACCACAAAACATAGGTATTAAAAAATTTGAAGGCAAGTGAAATGGGGAAAAGGAATTGAGAAAATGGAGGGAATGTGTGGCGGACGACTGATATCGAACTCACATGCAACTTAACCCGTTGCATTCATAGAGCATGCGGGATGTGCCTGGCACGTTGTTGTTTTTTTAGAAAGATTGAGCAAGAGAACTTATTTGTGGTTTAATTATTTTATGAAGTGCCAGGCACATTTGCATATGTTTTCAGGAATTCAAAAATTACGGTTTTCCTGTCTGCCCAATCGCGATGAAAATGGCCATATCACGCTGCATGCCTGCCTTTAGTTCAATGCCGAGATAATGCCGGCCGGGCAGGGCAATATTAACGCCAACGCTGGCATTTGGCCGGTTTTCCTGTAAATAATTTCCTCGTGATCGACTCAAATAAAAATTGCCTTCTTCACTTTCCAATGTGAGATCATGTTTAAAATCAATGATATCCATAATGTATTCTCCCCCGATAAAAAATTCATACTGCTGGAATTTCCGTGCAGCAAACAGCGATAATTGTACATGCTGCCATTCGTATTCGAAATCGTGTCGTTTTCGATAGTCAGTGTTCGGCACTGTTGAATTGCTATAGGTTGTTCCGGTCGGTGCAAACAGCACAAGCTGTCCGCTGGTAGCAAGCTGAATTTTACCGGGAAAATAATAGGGCAATTTTATTGCAATACCACCACCCATGCTGCGTGCCAGATCCGAATCAAAATCGGACAAACTGGTATCGGAATAACGGATATTCTGTTTGCTCGTGCCGATGAGGGCGTAGATATCAAACAACTGGTGAAATCCAATACCAAACCGCATGTAGGCGCCGAAGAGCCGCACACGGTCGTCGTTGGCATAACTTTCGGAAAATCCAGCTTGTGTGGTAAGAGAAAATTCCGTTTTTCCATTGGAAAGCAATGGCAGCGAAGTTGATTGAGCAAAAGCCTGCAGCGTCGTGCAGAAAAGAAGGAAAAAGCCGAAAATTTTTATCCGAAACATGGTAAATCCTGGTTATTAATTCAATTTCAATTGTATTGGCACTGTTGAGGTCACCACCGTGCCGTTTTCCGATTCCACCCGTACGCCGATGCTGATAGTCGTCTCCTTGGCGTCAGGATCGGTTGGATCGAGATTGTTTACCAGAGCCGCCTGGTATATGGTTTTCCCCGGATCACCGGTTTTAAATTCCGACCAGCTCAGCTTTCCGGATTCTGCATTAAGCGTTATGGTCGATCCGGGCACGATGGGATTCCCGTTGCCATCGTAAATGTAGATCGTAATGATTGAACTTTCAGAAGGGGAGAGGACTGTGTCACTTACCTCCGTATAAAATGTTTCGATTTCTCCTGAAAAAATGACACTTGTTACACCCCAAACCTTGGCTGAATTGCCATTGGCATCCACGCCTTCAGTGACAGCCAGGACCCGGGCAATGCCGTTGTTTTGACTCGTGTTGTCGTAGCTGTTATCGATTGTGCCAAACTCGAGATCCGGGATTGGACCGGGTATGCTGTCTGATGGCAATATAAAGTTCGGATGCCCTGAATTGGGATCGGCAAATGTGTTGTAGAACCGGGGTACGTTCGGGTATGGTTGTGCGCTGTGCAGGGTCACCGTTGCGACACCTTCTTCGTCAGTGTAGCCTGTATGTGTTGAGATGATACCCCCACTTGTCGTGAAGTATACAGCCGTCCCGGCAGGAACAGGATTGTTGTATTTATCACCAAGTACGGCCACGATTGTCGTTGTATTGTTGACGACATGCCAGCCGTAAATATTCACCGGTTCGGGACCTGCAGACAGGCGACTTGTTGAGCGGTCATTGACATTTGCGATAAAAGGCGGTCCGGCGAAAACAATGACATCGGTGGACACGGCCTGTATTGCTGGATTGAGCGGAAAGTTGTTCCCGTCGACGACTTCAGCCTGAATTCTTACAGTTCCTGAGCGAATACCGGAATTGAGCGAAACATGCGCCAATCCATTGATCGTTGGGACCGGCTCGAGTGTACTGAGAAATTCACCGCCACCGGGCGATGCATAAATTCGAAAACGAACCCGTGTGCCGTCCAGGACAGGATTGTTTTGCACATCGCGTACGTCAGCTGTTACTGTCAGGGTGGTGTTGCGTCCGGAATCTTTTACACCCAACGACGTCGGGTCATAAGTGAGCAAAATACTGTTTGGCGCGCCGGGGCGGAGCCGGATCGTAATCGTTCGCGAAACCGCGCCCACGGATGCTGTGATTTCCGCCAGGCCTGTTGCTTTTGCGGAGTAGGTCGCTCTGGCGACACCGTTCTGTGTCTCAGCCGTCGATGTTATATCTCCAAAACTGGCCTGAAAACGGATAATGGTGCCATCGGGCAACGGATTGCCAACTGCATCGGACACGGTTGCCCGGACTTCTGTTGTCGTGCGGCCGTCGGCGGGCAGGGAGCTGCTGTCGGCGGTCATGAGAATGCTAGATGCTTCGCCTACAGTATATTGTATGGACACGGTATCGCTCAAGCCGGCGACCGAGGCTGCAATACGTACCGGACCCGGGGTGCGGGAACTCGTCAGGGTACTCAATGCAACGCCGGTCTGCGTCGTGCGCTGGGTTTCCAGAGTGCGGCTGCCTTCAACAAGGCTGAACAGCACTAAAG
>QQUM01000251.1 GCA_008501545.1 Calditrichota bacterium | reverse complement strand
TATGACACTGGCACTCACACTGGGACTCCACATAGCAGCCCGGGGCAGCGATGATCCTGCAAAAAAACAACCAGTAATTGCTTCGCAGGGCGTACTTGACTTGCGAAACTGGAACTTCGAAAGTGAGGGAATAGTTGACCTTTCCGGGGAGTACAAATTTTACTGGCAACAACTGCTAACACCAACTGACACGCAAAACGTTCACCAACCAAGTTCATTCATGCACGTACCGGATACCTGGAATGGCAAGCGCATTGACGGCACCTCATTACCGGGACAGGGATTTGCGACCTACAAGCTGAAAATCCTGCTTCAAAATAACAATACTCCACTGGCATTTAAATTTCTCGACATGGCCACAGCGTTCACATTTTATTGCAATGGGAAGGAACTCACGAGAGTCGGCCAGGTCGGTGACTCACGCAAGACTTCTAAACCGGCTTACATGCCCAAAATTGTTGAATTCGTTCCGGATACAACCCGGCTTGAAATAACAATTCTGGTTTCAAATTTTCACCATCGAAAAGGTGGCGTTTGGGAAAAAATTCAATTGGGGCTTGTAAACGATATCCACGCAAAGAGGGAAAAAAACATCTTTACTGATATATTTCTCTTTGCGAGCATTTTTATAATTGGGCTATACCATCTCGTCATCAGCATGATGCGAAGACAAGCCTATGCATCGCTGTTTTTCGGACTCTGTTGCCTTCTTATTTCCATGCGACGGTTGCTGACGAGCGAGGTTTATTTTCTAAAACTCTTTCCAGCAACAAGTTGGACGAATTTAATCCGACTGGAATACTTAACCATATTTTTAGTCGTTCCAATATTTGCGCTATTTTTCTATTCTCTCTACAAAGACGATTTCAACAAAATGATGCTCAATGCAATTATTGCTGTTGGCGTCCTGCTTTCGCTTATCGTCATATTCACGCCGGTACACATTTTCTCATACACAATTCCCTATTACCACACTTATCTCATCGCAAGTTGTCTTTATGGTTTCTATCTGCTCGTTCTCAGTATCCGGCACAAAAAGGAAGGCGCGCGCATCCTGCTTCTTGGACTCCTCTTCCTTTTCTCTACAATCATGAACGATATTCTCGAATATACCGGAAGTTTACACACGCATGAAATCCTGGCCTTTGGACAACTTGCTTTTATAGCCTGTCTGACCATCCTTATCGCCTACAGGTATACTAACGCATTCAAAACCCTTGATTTGCAAAAAGCGGAATTGGCAGTTGCAAATCAGAAATACCGGCATGAACTGGATGAACGCATCAAAACAGCTAAAGAGAATAAAGAACTGCAGGAAAAACTCGTGCGGGCACAAAAAATGGAAACCATCGGCCTGTTAGCCGGAGGCGTAGCCCACGATCTCAACAACATACTTTCTGGCATCGTCTCATTCCCGGATCTGCTTTTGCGTGATCTAAAAAGTGGCAGTATGATGCATGGTGCGCTGACAACGATAAAAAACTCGGGACTCAAGGCAACAGCAGTCGTACAGGATTTGCTGACGTTAGCCAGGCGTGGTGTCATGAATTTTGAACCCGTAAACATAAATTTTATCATTAAGGAATTCCTCTTTTCACCGGAATATTATCAGATAAAAGAACAGCACAAAAATATAGACTTTGTTACGAACATGGATGACAAGCTTTTTAACATAGTTGGCTCGCCGACGCATCTGCGGACGAGCATTACAAACCTGGTTTCAAACGCAGTCGAGGCGCAACAAAATGGGGGTAAAGTAACAATTTCCACCCAAAACAGATATATCGATAAGCCGTTTCAGGCCTATGAAGAAATCGAAGCTGGAACTTACGTCGTGTGTCGCATTGAGGATGAAGGCGCTGGAATTGAAGCTGATGCAGTGGAACGTATATTTGAACCATTTTACACAAAAAAAGTGATGGGAAGAAGCGGAACCGGGTTGGGAATGCCTGTTGTCTGGGGGGTTGTCCATGATCACAATGGCTTTATCGATGTACATAGCACACCGGGCCAGGGCACTATTTTTGACCTGTATTTCAAGATGACGGAACAAGAGCTCTTGAAAGAAGATGATGCAATTCCGATTGATGAATATTTAGGTCACGGTGAAAGGATACTCATCATCGACGATGTGGAAGAACAGCGAATAATCGCAGGACATATTTTGCAGCGATTAAATTACACAGTCATGACGGCCAGCAGTGGTGAAGAAGCTATCAAATTTCTTAAAACAAACGAAGTTGATCTCCTGTTGCTGGATATGATTATGGATCCGGGCATCGATGGCTATGAAACATACAAAGAAATCATAAGACTACATCCTGGCATGCGAGCCGTTATTGCCAGCGGATTTTCAGAAACAGAACTGGTTCGCAAAGCCCAGGCCTTGGGTGCAGGCGTTTACATCAAAAAGCCTTACATGTTCGAAAAAATCGGTGTGGCTGTTCGAAATGAACTTAAGGGCAAAGAATAAACAACCGGTTTTCCTAAATCATGACAACATGCACCATTGCGCGATTGTTAATTGAGCCCGAATCTGAAACAGAATCTCTGGCAAAACGGTGACATTCATCCAGGCCGACCTTCTGATAAAAATGACTGAAATGGAAACTTCTTTCTCTAATCTACAAGAAAAAATCGCCGTTGATCGTGTTATCGATAAATATACCGGACACAAAAAAGGGCAAACCGTTTGTTGTATTTGCGGCATTCACGGCAATGAGCACGCAAGCATTCACGCTGTGAAACGGGTATTTCATGCACTGAAATCACGGAAAAATAAATTTTCAGGAAAGCTCCTCGCCTTCGCCGGCAATTTACCAGCACTGCAAAAAAATCTGCGTTTTATCGATGAGGACATGAACCGTTTGTGGCAGTCAGATAAAATTAAATTTTTACGGAGTTGTGTAAATGGTCATCCACTCAGCAACGAAGAAAAACAGGCTCTTGCCTTGATCAGGCAGATGGGCCAGGAAATCGATAACAAGAACGGATCCGCCATCTTCCTTGATATGCACACCACATCATCGAAAAGCAAACCATTCATTATCTTTGGTGACACCCTGCGAAACCGGCGGATTGCAGCAAATTTTAATGTACCATATGTTCTCGGATTGGAAGAAGCAATCCCGGGTACGATCATGGAATACATCACGGAATGCGGCCACATTGGCATGGCTTTCGAAGCGGGTCGTCACGAAGATCCGGTATCCATCGATATTCATGAAGCCGCTTTGTGGGTTTTACTTTACAGCATCGGTTGCATCAGAAAAGCAGACTTTCGTGTGGAAATAGAACGCAGTTCACAAATCCTGTCGGATGCTGTGGATGCGCTACCATCCATTCTCGAAGTACGCTACCGCCATGCTATAGAAGTAACGGATAAATTCGAGATGCTTCCCGGTTATAAAAATTTTCAGCCAGTCAAACGGGGAGAAACCTTGGCACGTGATAAAAACGGACGGATTCTGGCCCATGAAATGGGACATATACTCATGCCACTCTACCAGGGCTTAGGCAATGACGGCTTTTTTCTTACCCGGCCAATCAATAAATTCTGGCTTAGGTTTTCAACTGTGATGCGTTATATGCAGATTGCAAAATTCGTTCATTTGCTCCCCGGTGTTTCAAAACATCCCGCGCAAAAATATACCATCATTGTTGATACTCATACCGCAAAATGGTTTGTTGTCGAAATATTTCACTTGCTTGGTTTTCGCAGGGTAACCCAGCTCAGTAACCGCTCCCTGATCCTGACAAAACGCAGGTATGACATCGTAGGGCCGTATCGTCCATGCAGGAATTAAGTCAGCGCGAGCATTATCAGGGGAATGAACCGAATGCTTTCCTGCTCCCCACTGCGATAAGCGTTTCATTGCTATTCCGCCTGGGTTTACTTTTCCTGCCTGCACCCGGCCGGGATGAAGCCACATACTACTTCTGGTCACAACACAACGAACCGGCATATGCTTTCTTGCTGCAAATCCTGATTAAACTCTGTCTTTATTTGCCTCTTTCTGACATTATAGCCATGCGGATGCCATCATTTCTTGGGGGCATTCTAGTGGCTGGCGCCTTACACACTCTTCTGAAAAAGCACAACGTTGATTCCCAAACCAGGCACATACTTTTGGCGACTGTAATTTTAACACCATGGCAGATTTATGTCGGGAGTATTCTCCATCCGGACAGCATTTTTTTAGCTGTGCTCTTGCTTGCTGCGCTTGCTGCCAGTTCAAAAAACCATGCCCTGTTCTCCATGTGTGTGGCACTATCCGTGCTTGCAAAACCGACAGGTGTTGTGATTCTTCCTGTCGGATTATTATACATCTTTATGCTGAAAGAGATTTCTTTTTCGAGAAAAATCCTTTTTGCCGTTTTCATACTTGCGATTGCCTCCCCTGCCCTGCTCTCCATGAACAAACCCATGCTTGCTGCTATGGCTGAATTCGGAAAAATTTCAGGCGAAATTTCAGGTATGCAGGTGCTTTTCATCACCCTGGTATCGCTGTTTGGCCTGGGTGGCATGACGCTACCTTACGCGGGACTCACATCAATTCGAAGAGAATGGCAAAACGCATTAAAACATATTCTCAAACCCGGTGAGAACAGTTTCCCGCTCCTGGCCGCTGCTTCATTGCTGATCACATTCGGTGCAGCCGCGCTACTTCGAAACCAAATCAAAGGGAACTGGCTCTTGCCTGCATTCGTTCTCCTCCTTCCCTATTTCAATTATCGAATACCGAAAATCCTGATCCTTTCAAATTTCCTCATTACGATCCTAATATCCACAGGAATGGCATTGTTTTTCATTTTTCCAGATTCAATTTCTCAAATTAAAAAATACAGTGGGTTTATCGACAAGACATATGCATCCCAGGCCGGGACACGCGAAGAAAAAATTTCCACGACTTCAAGTTGGCACGACCGGATGAAGGAATACCAATCCATCGATCCTTTCACAAAAACTGTGCAAAATTTTTGGCAGCACGCTTCAGGGGCGTCTACACCACCAACCTGGATCATTTCGGATGATTACGGTTTAGCTGCCCAATTGGCCTACCGGTGGAATAAATGCCAATCCATCCTGGTTATTCCAGCCGACGGTATATTTTTCAGATTCCTGCAACAGGCAAACAAAAAAATGCACGGATCGGTACTTGTACTGGCAGTTCACAAACCCGCACGAAAAATTTGGCAAAAACTGCCTGAAGCAGGCACGAAAGAAATTATACGGCACCCAATCACAAATTCAAACATTGAATTGGCTGTCGTACATATTGCTGACGAAGGACTGGATGAGTAAACCAGTCTGCAATTTTAAACTTGTCACAAACGTGGACATTATTCACTTTTAACCCGTTTTGCAAAATGAATTTTGGCAATCGAATTTAATTTTGCACAACACGTTCACTTTTATGATTTGAGGAGATAAAAATGAAAATCAAATCAGTATGCATCTTTTTAACCACGTTATTCTTATCCTACACAACGAACGGACTTGCCGGTGATGACATCCATGCGTCGTATGATATGCTCTTAAAAAAATATGTTGCTGAGGACGGCGTACGATATGAACAATTCCACGCGACAAAAAGCGATGTAAAAGCATTAAATAAATACGTAAAAAGCCTTGAAAATTTAAATCCGCGAAATATGCAAAAAGCGGAGGCGCTGGCCTATTGGATCAACCTGTACAATGCAACAACCCTTAAACTCATCCTGGATAATTATCCCCTTGAGAGCATAAAAGATATTGGCGGTCTCTTGTCCAGCCCGTGGAATAAAAAACTTGTAAAAGTTAATGGCCGGGAGCTCACACTGAATCAGATAGAAAATGAGATAATTCGCCCCGAGTTTAAAGATGCACGCATTCACTTTGCTCTCAACTGTGCAGCAGTTGGCTGTCCGCCGCTCACCAATTCCGCTTACGTTGGCAGCCAG
>QQUM01000689.1 GCA_008501545.1 Calditrichota bacterium | reverse complement strand
AACGCACGTTTCAGAAAATGAAATAGATCGAAATGATGCTATAGCAGTTTATCCAAATCCTGCAACCACAAACATTAATATTTCTGTTCAACCAGATGTAATTAAGCTCGCTCACTATAAGCTTTACAATATTCGTGGACGCACAGTGTTGGAAGGTAATATGGCCGGGAATTCTGAGCGCATTATTGATTTACAGGGAATTGCATTTGGAGTTTACATTCTGGAACTGAATTCTGAGAAGCAACGGTTTATAAGAAAAATAACCAAAATCTAACAACGTACTTTTAACCCAATTGGAGGTTTTTTGAAAACACTCACTTTTATCCTCAGCTTGTCATTGGTATTGGCATTTGGTTGTAGTAAAGATGAGCACGAAGGACACTCGCACAATGGCGAAGAAATGCAAACCATGGCAAAAGAAAGTGGCGAAATGGAAATGCACCAACATGCAGAAATGCATGCCGATTCGCTCTACACTTGTCCAATGCACAAAGATTTCGTCACCAGCGATGGCAACACGAAATGTCCGCAGTGTAAAATGGCGCTGAAATCTGTATCCGAAGTCAATCCGGAATTTGACGCAGCATCTGTTGAATTGCATGCTTGCCCAATGCACAGCGATTTTGTGACAACGGATAAAGACGGCATGTGCCCGATTTGCAAGGCGAAGATTTCGGATATGTAAATGAGAAGTAGAAAGCTGGGTGACACATAATGTGCCCACTCAGCTTTTATGTTCTATTCCAGTGGTCTTTAACATACGGAATTCAAATTCATACAAAATAGAACATTGAGCGAAAGGAGTTTATATGATACAGCGCGATCCTGTCTGTGGCATGGAAGTCAACGAGGAAAGCCAACACCAGACGACGTATAATGAGAAGACGTATTATTTTTGCAGTGAAAGCTGCCAGAATAAATTCGAAAGCAATCCTTCTGAAGTCATCTCCGAAACCGAACCTGATCATCATCACGAACATCAACACCATGCGGAACACGCACATCATGGCAAGCATGAACATCACAGTAAACAAGACACATCTCAGCCAAATGACACAGTGACAGCGACACAATACACCTGCCCAATGCATCCGGAAGTGATCAGCGATAAACCGGGATCCTGTCCCAAATGCGGCATGGCGCTTGAACCGCTGCAAGCGACCAGCGCTGATGAAGAGGAAGATCAGAGCGAACTGCACGATATGACCCGGCGCTTTAAATTTTCTGTATTATTGACCGTTCCACTCTTGTTCATTTCAATGGGCGATATGCTGCCCGGCCAACCGATTTCCGCGCTGATTTCGGAGCAATGGCGCGTTTGGCTGGAATTGCTGCTAGCAACACCAATCTGCTTGTGGGCGGCGTTGCCGTTTTATGATCGTGCTATCCAATCGATAAAGTACCGCTCGCTGAATATGTTCACACTGATCGGCCTTGGGGTCTCAGTTGCGTTCATCTACAGCCTGATCGCAGCCTTATTCCCGGGGATTTTTCCGGCGTCCTTTCGCGGTGAAGGCGGGCAGGTGCATGTGTATTTTGAAGCTGCAGGAACGATCGTTACACTGATTCTTGTCGGTCAGGTGCTCGAATTGCGCGCCCGCAGCCAAACCGGTACAGCGATTAAAAAATTGCTCGGTCTTGCGGCAAAAACAGCGCGTTTGTTGAAAGATGATGACACAGAAACTGACATTCCGCTTGAACATGTCAAACAGGGCGACCGCTTGCGTGTGCGTCCCGGTGAAAAAATTCCGGTTGATGGGGTTATTCTTGAAGGCACCAGTTCCGTGGATGAATCGATGATCAGTGGTGAGCCGATTCCGGTAGAAAAACAGGCAGACGATATCGTCATTGGTGCGACGATAAACGGCACCGGCTCGCTGATTATGCGCGCTGAGAAAGTCGGCTCCGAAATGCTGCTGTCCCGCATCGTCACCATGGTCGCTGAAGCGCAACGCAGTCGTGCACCGATCCAGAAATTGGCGGATGTCGTGTCCGGTTATTTCGTACCTATCGTTATTGTTATCGCTCTAGTCACACTTGTCATTTGGGGAATTTTCGGCCCCGAGCCTTCGATGACCTATGCAGTTATCAATGCGGTAGCCGTGCTGATTATCGCTTGCCCCTGCGCGCTGGGATTGGCGACGCCAATGTCGATTATGGTTGCGACAGGCAAAGGTGCAAGTTCCGGTGTCTTGTTTAAAAATGCTGAGGCAATCGAAGCCATGCGCAAAGTTACAACGCTGGTCGTGGATAAAACCGGTACGATTACCGAAGGTCGGCCGGAACTCGTTTCGGTGATCTCATTGCAGGATGATCTCACTGAAGATAACGTGCTTGCCCTTGCCGCAAGTTTGGAACAGGGCAGTGAGCACCCACTGGCGACAGCGATTATCAACGGCGCGAAAAAGCGAGATTTGTCTTTACAGAAGGCAGATGATTTTCAATCGTACACCGGCAAAGGCATTTCCGGGCAGGTTGCCGGTGCAGAAGTCGCTTTGGGTAACGAAGTATTATTGAAAGAGTACAACATTTTGAGCAACGGATTTCTTGACCGTGCTAAAGCATTACGCGCTGATGGCCAAACCGTTATGTTTCTATTAAAAGATAAAAAACCAGCCGGTCTGATTGGCGTTGCTGATAAAATTAAGGACAGCACACCTGCCGCAATTCGTGAATTGCATGAAAAGGGTGTGAAAGTCGTCATGCTCACCGGCGACAACAAAACTACAGCCACTGCCGTGGCGAAAAAACTCGATATCGATGAGGTGATTGCCGATGTCCTGCCAGATGAAAAAGCTTCGTCGATTAAAGCGCTGCAGGAAAAAGGAGAGATCGTTGCCATGGCTGGTGATGGGATCAACGATGCACCGGCGCTTGCAGCCGCACATGTAGGCATCGCCATGGGTACGGGGACCGATGTCGCCATCGAAAGCGCGGGTGTTACACTGGTCAAAGGCGATTTGGCGGGCATCAATCGTGCGCGTAGTTTAAGCCAGGCAACAATGGCCAATATCAAACAAAATCTTTTCTTTGCCTTTGTCTATAATGCACTTGGCGTGCCGATCGCTGCGGGTATTTTGTTTCCGTGGTTTGGCATTCTGCTCAGCCCCATGCTCGCTGCCGCCGCCATGAGTTTCAGCTCTGTTTCTGTGATTGGCAATTCGTTACGGCTCAGGAAATTGTGAGTGATAAAAGTAAAATTTCTCATTCAATGGGAAAAAAAGCAGCATATTTTTTCACTATGAGAGAAAATATGCTGAAAAATCGCTATCTCCGCGAACAATTATCAACAAAAGATGAGCAAACATAAGTGCTGCTGACCGGTGCGCGGCAAACCGGTAAGACGACCTCTGCACAATTGGTTTATCCCAATTTAACGTATTTTAATCTCGACGCTTTCGAATATCAGGAATATCTCGATCAACTTTCGACACTGGAATGGGGGGAAACTGTCGAGCCTGCAATTCTTGATGAAGCGCAAAAGCTGCCTTCTCTGTTTAACAAAATTAAATATGCTTTCGACGCCGGGGATGTTGCCTTCAGCGTGTTGCTGGGTTTGGCGCAAATTTTGTTGATGCAGCAAATTCGGGAAACACTTGCCGGGTGTATATTGATTTATGAACTATAGCCTTTTCGCTTTTCCGAGATTTGCACATCAGATTCAGAACGCCACAAGCCCTTACTTGCCTGCATATTCAACAATCCAACACTTGCAGAAGTGTGCCGTAAGCAGCCGGCTCTTCCTGAACCTGGTGAGAAGCTTCGATTGCAGCAAACTGAAAAGTACATGCTAAAGTAGGGAGGCAAGCCAGGCCTGCTGATGCTTTCTGATGAACGCCGACGGGATTGGCTGAAATCGTACAACCAGACTTACCCACACGGATTTTCCCGAAGTACAAATGTATTTTTATCGCACGAAATCCGGCCTGGAAGTGGATTTGGTGATTACAAGCCCGAAAGGCGTCTGGGGTTGTGAAATAAAAAATAAAGAGACAGTGAGCCATCGTGACAGCTCGGGCTTGCGCAAACTCGCACATGCACTCGGCTCGTCATGGCGCGGTGGCATGGTTATTTATCGAGGGGATTCCATTGCTGATTTGGGGAATGGGATATGGGCTGTGCCAGCTTTTCGATTGTTGGGGTAACTATTTATTCATTGATTGTTCTTTTGTATTTTGGAAAAAGATCAATATATTTTCAATGAATTAACCTTTTGCCTGTTTTTAATTCCTCAAATAAATGAATAAATCTCAGGGATTGCCAAGGCACGGTCAAAAGAACAAAAAGTGGGAGCACAATTCACACCTGTAACTGGGAGGGAACCTCAAAACATTCTTCTTTTTCATAGAATTTCACCCGGTGCGCTGCATCTAAATTTTCATTTTATGACATAATCAAAGGAGACGATCATGTCAAAAATCCTGGATTTTAGGAAGTTTCTCAGCAGCTTTACTTACTTACTTACTTACTTACTTACTTATTTACGTTGCGATATCCTTCATTCTTCCCACTCACGCACAATCCCAATGCAACGTTTCATCATGGAGCAGAAATTTGCCTGGTACATCTTACCAATGGTATTGGGACGGCAATACAAACAACGCCAATCTTTCAAGTTCGGCAAGCAAGAATAATATTGAGTCGACAATGGCAAGCGTGGTATATTCCTGGCTTAATGCCGCCAATGGTAGTTCACAGCGCAATGTTATTAATGTTACCAAAGGTGGGAGCAATGCTCAGATCAAGTTTGTGTTTGAAGATATGGGCGGCTCAGGTGGCAACATTGATTATGGCTTATGGTCGCCACCATACACCGTTAAAATAAACAGCAATGGTGAAATCCCCTGGACATTGAATACATCGGAAGTTCCACAAAGGGTTGATTTAAAATCTTTGCTCATCCATGAACTCGGCCATGTTTTTCTTGGTGGTGGACATACCGGATATTCTGGTAGTTGTATGCATACATTCGATAGCTATGCTGTGAGACGCTCAATCGGCTGGTGTGTAGAGAATGTAACCCACGACTACTATGATCCGCCGAAAAATGTCACGCTCTACAACAGTTTCGGTGGTAATGGTCTGATGAAAGTGGACGGCAGCCAGTACAGCATTCCCTCCAGTGGTAAAACCTTCTACTGGCGCCAATCCAACTTTCCTCATACCCTGGAAGCGGTGAATAACCAGAATGTTGATGGGTATGTTTGGGTGTTTTATAAATGGGTGAAAGGTAGCTCACATTATGATAATAATATTGTAGTTACAATAAATCCACCTGCATCCTCAACTGTAAACTACACTGCAAATTTTGACCCAACCTACACCGTCAATTTCAAAAACAGCTTCCCCGGCGTCGGCAATGCGGGAACGATCAAAGTCAACGGTTCGACGTATAATGTAACAACGCCGGATTTTTCAGTTGAGAGTGGCAATACCATTGCTGCGGAAGCGCCTTACCAGCAATACAACGGCATTTATTATACTTTTTCATCCTGGTCCGCCGGCGGTTCCAATCCGCGAACATTTACTCCTGCAGTGAACACGACGTATACAGCCTATTACACTGGTAGTTTGCAACCGGTGACAATAACTTCCTATTCCGGCCCGGCGGGCACGCCGGTGGTCATTAGCTGGGTTCCCAATCCTAACAACAATGTGGTGTACAAAGTGCACCGCAAGATCAAGCATCAATCGGGAACCTGGACAGGGCCGGACTTGCTGGCAACCCTGCCTAATACGACAAGTTCCTACACCGATAACGGCTGTATGTTTACCAACGGTTACACCAACGACCTGATCAAGTACGATATTCGCCCCTATTACAGTGTTGAAAATATCAGCGCGCCGGAGAGCTGGGTGACGGTCTTCGGCAACGGCACTTTTGTGCCCAAGCGCATAGCAATTGCCAGCGGATTATTACCGACGGAAAACAGCCTGGGCAGTTATCCAAATCCTTGCA
>QQUM01000388.1 GCA_008501545.1 Calditrichota bacterium | reverse complement strand
TTGTATCCCTTCCAATGCATCTCGGGTTTTTGCATGCTCGGGATAGCTTTCAATAAATCGCTTAAATTGTGCCACTGCATCTTCAAATTGTGCAGCATTGTACTTACACTGCGCCACCTGCAGCATACTCTCAGCAGCGTAAGGGCTTTTTGCATAGCGATTCAGGACAATCTGATAAGCTGAATCCGCTTCTGCAAAGTGGTTAGCTCGAAAATATGTATCTGCAGCGCGGTATTGGGCACGTGACGCCAGTGGGTCGTCCGGAAAAAGTTCGACAAGCTTAAGCCACGATTCTATCGCCTGGCCATAATATTCCAGGCGGAAAAAACACTCACCACCAAGGTAGTGGGATTTCGCAATGATAGCCTGCAGTTCACGGTTGCCTTCGGCGGCAATATCGGTCGGATAAGCGTGCAAAGCCTCTTCATATTTTTGTGCTCGAAAATCACACGTTGCGATGCCATACTCTGCCTTTGCCACATCAGCACCTGTCACCACATCGCGCATTTGTGTAAAGATAGTCCGTGCACTATCAACAGCGCCCTGTTGCAACAAACACCAGGCTTCGCCCAGGCGGGCGTTTTGTGTGAGAAAATCGTCTGTTTCCGATGCAGCGTCCCGATAATCCGCCCGGGCCTGAGAATAATGCTTTAAAAAATAGGAGGCTTCGGCGTGCAATAAATGCTGTGCACGCTGCCAGTAGGTTTTCGTACCGCTGGTCGCTTTTTGTCCCAAGTGTGCCTGGCGATTGATAATTTCCTGATATTTGCCTTCCGCATAATCCATTTCCTGCAAGGCGGTTAATGCGGCACCATAAAGATAACTGTTTGGATATTTTTCAATTAGCTGGCGATGGTAGTGGGCTGAAGTCGCTGCGTCACCATGGACAGCGAGCATAAAAACTGTTGTTGGCGCTAGCGCATCTTTGCTGTAAAGGGAAAGATACTGCCGCAGACTGATGATCGCATCTTGCTTATCACCTTTTTCAAAACGGATCAGCGCTGCGCGCAATTTCGCCAGGGGTGCGATCGTGGATTGGGAATACAAAGCGGATAAACTGTTAAAAGCAAGTATGGCCTCCTGCAGTTTTTCCGGTATGCCTTTCCCGATGCGGTATAAACATTCAGCACGCATGTACGCAAAATAAGCGGCATGGTCCGGTTGTGGTGAAATATAGTCAAATGCTTTCAAGGCTTCAACGAGACGGTTTAAGTGCAGATAAATCCATCCCAACCGGTATTTTACAAGGGCTGACCTCTCGCTCTCAGGATAAAGTTCCACCAACTTTTCAAATTCATTTTTTGCTGCCAGCCAGTCTTCAGCACGCAGGAACACTTCTCCGGCACGAAACAATGCATCTTCAGCGGCCTGTGTGCGTGGATAGAGATCACGCAGCTTTTTGTACACGCCGACGGCCATAATCGACTTGCCGGCTTGTTCGTAGGCACGGGCGAGCAGTTTCAGCGACGTTTTGCTCTGGTTGCCTTGCAGCAATTCGATTGCTTTTTGCGAATTCTGCAGGGAAAGCGCCTGCCGTGCTGAAAGTGCTCGAACACGTTCATCGGCTTTATAATTTGGCGATTCGCCAACAACAAGATTAAGCACCGAATCACTTTCCTGCCAGCGATTGGTTTCTGCCAGGACACTGGCAAGTCCCAGCCTGGCTTCCTGCAACAAAAACAAATTTGCCGCACTGTCACATACAACAGTAAAGAGCCGCAATGCATTGGAAGAATCTCCGGCCGTGTTGTATAGTTCCGCATCACGGAGCCGTGCTTCATTGGCAATATTAACCGGAAACCTTGTCTCATTTTTATAGATATCTTCTAAAATATCATGTGCTTTACCGGTGTTTTTTTCTGCGATCTGCACCTGCGCTGCAAGAAAAAGAGCACGCGCTTGCAATATGGGATTTTCTGCATCATCTGCAGCCTCTTTGCACAAATCGAGAATTTTTTCGGGCGAACCCGATTGCTGAAACAAGTTCGCTGCTTGCTGGTATATCTGCCAGGGTTTCGTTTTTTCCCCGGCAAGCAGCGCTGCCGTGGAAAACAATAGAAAGGCTGTGGTAAAACGAAAAACCTTCCCTGTAAATCGCTCTTCCATCATCTGTCCCAAATGTATTTCACACTCCAAAAAATTGAATTTTACTCTTCACCGCCGATCACTCCCACCGGACCCTTGGTATCGATTGTTACAAGCAAACCATTGGACGCCATATCTTCCGCCTCATCCGTGCGCACATCAAAACGATAGGTAAACCGTCCGTCGGAAACGAGAGCACCACGGTTATCACGACCATCCCAGATAATTTCTTCCGGCGCTTCGCCATTGCCGCTGAATTGCCGGATCACCCTTCCTTCAACATCGACAATGGAGAAAAACCATTGCTCGATTTTCGTTTTGCTTTTTACCCTGAGTTTAATCCGCGTGACATTGACTTCACCTGCCGGGGAAAAGACAGCCGGATAAGCTGAAGCGAGAACACCAAATCCGCCAAATGCATAATTCAAACTTAATCGATGACTGGAACCCAATTCCGATGTCCCCACTGTGCCGTAATCAAGTCCATATTTCTGGAATGTGAAACCGGCGCCAAAGGAGAAAAATCCATCATTGATACCCAGGCGAATCGCAAGATTTGGCATGGCCATGTATTCAGCGCCAAAGTGCAGTTGAGAAGATCCCCATCCGCTAATTTTTGAGAATTCCGTACTGAGTGAAAGTTTGTCATCGAGAAATGTTGTCGAAACACCGGTGCGAATGTGCAGCGGATAGGTTTCTGCTTCTGATGCGAGGGTAACTTTCGGCTGCAGCACATTCGCCAAAACAAATCCAAAGTCCATACGCTCGAAAAACGTCGTTTTCACCGCCAAATCGAAGCCGTGACCACTGCCGGAATAAGACAAGATTTTCTGATTGACAAATTTGTAGTTCACACCGACAGAGAGGTCAGGATAAACTTCCTGCGCCCAGGACATGAAAATCGCCATGTCGCGCATGCTGAAGGAACCAAGATTTTCATTGAGCACACTTCGCTGTTCAAAATCCCCGGAGCCCAGTGTGAGCATGCCGAGACCAAAGCTGCCATAGCGTTCGGTTGGTGCGCTGGCAACGAGAAAATCCATCGACGTGCCCATGAAAAGCGTGTTGTGCATGAAGGAAAACTGATAGGGATTCTGGAAGGCCAGCGCTGCCGGGTTCCAGTAAACTGCCGTAACATCATTTGCAACGGCAGTGTAGGCACCACCTAAAGCCTGCGCCCGCGCACCAACACCGTTGTACAGATACGCACCCGGCATGCCCGCAGTCCCTGTTTGCGCCTGCAAGGGGAACGAGATTCCCAGGAGGATGAGCAGGGTTATTAAAATATAATTTCTTTTCGTGATCTTCATTCTTTCATCTCCGTAACGTACTGGTCTGCTATTGATTCGATTCACCATGCCTAGCAAAAAGCTTATCGAACGATCACAATTTTTCTTTTCATATTCATTATGGTTTTTCCGTTGGCGCGTGCTTGTGCAACAAGGATATAACCGCCGTTGCCAACTTTTTGTCCACGGCCATTGGTGCCATCCCACTCAACCGAATTCGGATGGGCACTGTTATCACGTCCTCGCCCACCCGGCGATCCGGCAGCATACTCATTTTGCCACACTTTACGACCGAAGAAATCATAAATAGTCAGCGTAACATCCGCATTTTCGGTCAAGTAGTAATCGATCCGCGTGGTTTTCGATTCCCTGCCAAATGGATTGGGATAATTCACCGCCACGCCATCGGGCATATCGCTCGAAGTCAGGTTGACAACGATTTCAAGTTGTGTGAATAAAGAATCCACTTCAGCCTCGATTGTGTTAACTTCTGTAATACGGCCACCGGTAAATTGCAGCGTTGCACGACCGGATGTATCGGAAGTTACGGCGTTTTGTGAAAGTGTACCTGATCCCTCGACAACCCGCAATGCAACATCCTTTCCTGCGACCGGATTACCGGCAGCATCGAGAAGTTCGACGAAGACATCGGTTTCTTTCATGCCACCTATTTCTGTTTTATCGGCAGTTAAGAGCAAATTGGCAACGCTGCCCGCAGTAAAAAGCACCGGATCGGAATAAGCGGTCTCGGTTCCCAAGGTATCCGAAACGCGAATTCGCACAAGACCAGCACGATTAAATGATTGCTGAATATCGCGTTTTCCAGCCTGGAGATTAAACGATGCGTTGCTTAACTCGCCATCCACTTCAACCAGCGAGTGGGCGTCGACCACATGAAGTTGAACAAGCTGGTTGGCACTGACAACATTCTGGCCGATGCCATCACGGTAGTAAACATGCATCGAAAATGGCTCACCAGCCACAAGCTCACTTGAATCCACAGCCACTTCGTAGTGCAAACCACCGAGCAAAACGTCTACAACGCCATCCATTGAAGCGGTCATGCCAGCGTTCGTCTCATTGTTGGCATGCAGCACCTGGCTACCACCCTGGGTTAATGTGACATCAAACTCAGCCCGGCCGTTCTGCAGGAATTGCAGATCCGGCTGCACTTCAGCCTGTGCGTCTGTTGTAAACAAACTAATTTGATCCGCCGGCGCATCCAGGACTGGATTCCAGTAATCATCCACAGCCAAAACGACGACTTCAAAAGCCAAACCTGAGGTTTGTTTGGTCGGATCACCGAACCGTCCCGGGGATTTTTGCAGATCAGTCTCTGTATCGCCCTGCAAAACAGTTTCACCCGGAAGCAACATAAGTAATCTGGAGAAACTGTCCGGAATAATGGTCACATCTGCACTTTCTGCCATGGGCAGGGTATTATCCAAAGCGATCTTCGTATCCCTGATTTTAGTTAGAGCAACGCTGTTTTGTGCCTGTTCCTCAGCAAAATTTGCATAAATCTTTTGGGTTTTCGCAGCGCGAAAAACGACATCGACCGTCACTTCACCATTTTGCAAAATGATATCAGACGGGAAAATAGTAAATGAATCGGTTGCTGCGAAATGCACACTGTCTCCAACAGTGGGAATCATGTTCCAGAAACGGTCCACTGCACGCACGATCAATTGTATTACTGTCCCGGCGATCTGCACACTTGGTTTCCCTTTCTTTCCGGGCACAACACCCGGTGTTGCTGTTTCACCAGGAAGAATAACATGCAGTCCGGCAAGACTGTCCGGTATAACTTTGAACGCGTTGCTATAGCCTGAATGTGTGTTCGGCGGTGCAACATAGTCAGAAGCGTAAATAATAACGGCTTCATCCGCACGCGTACAGGTCAATAGTCCCTGCCACGAACCACCTGTCAGGGTCACGCCGGACTCGGAGAGTGTTCCATTGCCGGTAGAGGCCGAGAGAATGATATCACTTTCATAGGCCGTCACCGGATTTCCCTGCTGATTCATCGCGGTAATGCGTACTTCAAACGGTGCACCGGCGGTCTGTATGCTATCGATTAACGTAAACTGAAAGTGATCCAATTGTCCGGAATCCAGATACAGTCCACTGGAGGTATCCGACAGAACCGGCTCCGAAAGTGTGGTGACGTATAATTTATTTTCACCCTCAGTTAACAAAGTAAAATTAAACGACTCCTGCGACTTTGTCATAAATGTATCGGGTGGCAGAAACACACCGGTATCGACATCGGTTGTGTTAAAATGCAGCCATGTTGTATCCGTCAATTCCACCGTGTTCCAAAAAGCATCCGTCAAGCGTAAATTGGCATCGAATGGGACGCCGGCCACTTGCGCATGCGGTGTTCCCGAACGTCCGGGCGACAAACCCGGTGTCGCGGATTGTCCCGGTAAAACCAGGTGAATCTTCGCCAATTCACCGGCAATTACGGTAAAAGGATTGCTGTTTCCACGAACCACGTCAGCAAAGTCGTGAATATTGAGATGCACGCTGAGCGCTGCTTTACTTAATACAACCGGCCCACTCCATTCGCCATCTGTGAACTG
>QQUM01000564.1 GCA_008501545.1 Calditrichota bacterium | reverse complement strand
CAAAATCAAAACTTGCCGGTTTTTGGACAAGATCATGGAGCTTTCGCAAACAAAGATAGTTGGTTCGTCCTTTCACCAGTTCTGCACGGAATTTTTCCGGAAAAATAGACTGTAAAAGCGGAATGTCTTTGTCGATGAGTTGCTGTTGCAAATTGATCGTATTTGTGGAAACAACGACCCGCTTGCCATTGGCAAGCGCCCAGGCGATGGCAGGAAGAAGGTAAGCCAGGGTTTTTCCAGTTCCAGTACCGGCTTCAATGAGGGCGATTTTCTCTTTATTAAATGCTTCAGCTACGATGGAGAGCATTTCCAATTGTGGCTGGCGTCTTTCAAAGTTATCCAGCGTGCGCGCTAATGGCCCCTCATCATCAAGATAATTTTGTAAAAGTCCAACATCAACTTCTGCCATTTTCTCAAAACATGCCGGTTCAACCACGACATAAATCTGCGTCGCTTCGTTATTCACGATATAAAAACCAATGCCATTGTTCCCAACCTGGCTCGCAATTGTCATATCCGGCGCGGAAGGTGTGAGATTACCGGATGGGTGGTTGTGAATGAGAATATCACCCTTTTTGCAATTCGCAATGATCGCCGGCACACTGTTGCTGTTCCCCCTGGCCATAACCGTGACTTCATCGATCATATTTTCATCGTTACTTTTCCCGATAAAAAATACTTCGTTCTTCTCTGCGACAGTTATTTCCTGACGAATTTGCTCGCACGCTTCAGCAGAGAGGTATTTATCTATCTTTTGAGCCATTGTTTAACTAGTCAAATTTAAATTGGATTTCATTGGTTATATTTGCGGGTTGAAAAAGCAAACGTGCAAATGCTGCCCATTCGGTTCTATTTCATCTTTGTTCTTTGGTTTGTTGATCTTAATTCGGGAAAAGGCATTTTGATGGATTAGAGAATTCACCCCCTTTTTCTGAACGTGAGAAATTTACATTTTTTAAAGGGAGAATCAAAATAGAAAGTTTATGGCATAAAAAAGCCCTGATACGGAAAAGCATATCAAGGCTTCGAATGCGAGTGGTCCAATCGCTTCTGATTTTTTGTCCCCACGACTATCCAGTAAATAGGAAAAATCGGGAGCATATGCAGACTACTTTTTTAGTACTTTGAGGATGAGTATTGTTAAATCATCGTGTTGTTGTTGTCCTGCCGTGTGTTTCTCTATGCGTTGTAAAATATGTTTTAAAATTTCTTCCGCTGAGGCACGTGGTTTCGTTTTGATGAAATCCTGCGCGGCTATTCGTATCGTATCCAACCCAAGTTGTTTCATCTCCTGGTTCATTGCTTCAGTCACACCATCCGTGTAAAAAATGACGACATCACCGTGTCGCAAATCGATCTGTTTCTCTTTTCCCCTGTTTTCTTCAAGGATGCCAAGTGCGGTTGCACTGCTTCTCAGCATGTCGAAGCCTCCATCTTTTTTCAGAACCAGAGGTGGATTATGTCCGGCATTGACATATTTAAGAACCTGATTTTCATAATCATACAGACAAAAAAAGAATGTTGCAAACAAGCCTTCTGCAGTGCATTCCCGAATGAGCTGGTTAATATTGGCAACGATCTGCTCAGGTTGGTTTTCGTAAGAGATCTGGGCGCGTAAACTTCCCTGCAGGCTTGACATTACCAATGCGGCGCCGACCCCTTTGCCCGCGATATCGGCAATGGCAATTGCCAGAGCATTGTTGTTCATGCGCAGAACATCGTAATAATCACCTCCCACATAGCGTTGCGCGCGAGAGAAGGCTGCGAGATCCGTGCGAGGCGCTTTTACAAGTTCACGCGGCAAAAGACGATTTTGAATTTTCTCTGCGACGAGCAATTCACTGTTGAGTTTTTTCATTTCCAGCGCTTCGCTGTAAAGGTAGGTGTTTTCAATAGCAACAACGGTTTGGCTCAACAGACTTTCCAGAAGGTTTACTTTGCGCTTATCAAGAAGACGGCCTCGTTTTATCACTCGCATGACAATGATGCCGAGTACTTTACGTGGGCCCGTTTCATCATCCATTAGTTTTCGGGAACGAAGGGACATAGCCAGCATCCGGTAGGGATGACCGACAATATCATTCAGGTGTTCGAGAAATTCTTGTTTTTCATTTCGATGGAAGACATAATGTTTGCCATTTGCAGCCATTTTAACAACAAGATTTCGAACCTCATTGTGCAGGTCACTGTCCTCGCCAAAAAGCCGTAAATTTCGCGACAGATGCAGTTGCCAGTCTCCAGCTTCGTCCGGTAGCCACAACATGGCATCACTTGCATTGGTCATAGCCACGAGACCATCAAGGATGGTGTTCAACACCTCATCAAGCATGTTTTTGCTTTGAATCTCCCGGGAGATTTTCAGCAATGTTTCCTGGAGAAATTCACCGGTCCTTGAAACGGCCTGGTCTTCCGGGTAATCGCCTTCAGAATAATAAAAGTGCAGTGTCGCAACACCAACTTGAATCATATCATAATTCTTTAATCGATGATGATTCACTTTTTCGCTGTTGATGAATACACCGTTCTTGCTCTTGAGGTTTTCAATAAAAAAAGTCGAATCCCGATAATATATGCGTGCGTGCTTGCGGGAGACAGATGGATCATTAAGAAAGATTTCAGATTCCGGATCTCGCCCAATGATATAATCGTGGGTGAAAATATAAAGCGTAGTATCGTTACCGGTTTTGTCTACAAGGCGGATTTTTGCCCGAAACATACGCCGGCTGCAGTGTTCGCAGTAGAGAACATTTTTAAAATTATCTTTGTTGCAATGTTCGCATTTCATCTTTGTTTTCGGTGCGAATAAAGTTGGCTGGAGTTAGTTTATGAAACGCTGCTTGCTTTTATTTTTACGAGCGCGTTGTAAAATTCGTCAGCTGACTGATAGCGATTCGTAGGATTCTTACTGATACTTTTTGTAATAATCTCATCAAAAATTGCAGGAATCTTCTTATTCACTGACGATGGTAACGGCGGATCGATGTGCACAAGTTTGTATGCAAGCGAAGCAAGTGTATCCCCGGTGAAAGGCCGCTGACCGGTTAATAATTCATATAATACAATTCCCAGAGAGAAAACATCGGCCCGGCCATCGACTTCTTTTCCTTCAATCTGTTCCGGCGCCATATAACTTGGTGTGCCTACGACACGACCAGTTTGTGTAAGAGTTAAATTATTGGTGATTTTCGCGATACCAAAGTCGGTCACTTTCACAACATCTTTTTCAACTATCATGATATTGGATGGTTTGACATCACGATGCACTACACCCGAATTATGTGCAAACTGCAAGGCTTTGCATGTTTGCAAAATTAAGTTTACTGCTTTTGCTGGTGCAAGCTCTTTGTGATTATCCAATAAAATTCTTAAATCCGTTCCCTGGATATATTCCATAACGATGTACGAAAATGAGCTTTCATCTTCAACATCATAGACGATAACGATGTTCGGATGGCTAAGCTTGGCAGCCGCGCGAGCCTCGCGATAAACCCGGGCTTTTAAGCGCTTAATTTCCTCAGGCGTAGCGGTCAAACTATAGGAAACCGTTTTAATTACAACTGTACGATCCAGCTTGGGATCCCAGGCTTTGTACACACGCCCGGCAGCGCCACGCCCAATCTCCTTTTCAATAACATACCGCCCAATTTTTTTCACCTGAAATTGCGACATTTCCAGGGTTTGGGTATGCTCCGATTTATCATCGCCATCACCGGTTTCATCATGCTGAAATCCTGCTGGCCGGGCATTTTCATCATTTACTAATTTAAGAAAATCTTCTTCATCCTGCGCACTAAAGGAGGTTGTGAATACATTGGCGTCGTTATCCTTTTCATCAGTATCCGGCTTTTCAACAATATTGACGAGAGGTTTATCATTCGCCGGAGGACTGCTGTTTGTTGCTTTGGTATTTGGGTGTGCTGTTTGAATCTTCGGATTTTTGGTTCCCGTCTTTTGCTGTGATGCCGTCGCAGAAATGTCCATACGGCTTTCAAACGCACGCATTTCATGTTCCGTAATATCTAAAGTGTTCTTTGGCGGTTTATGTTTGTAAACATAAAATGCGACAGCGCCAATGATGAGCATTGCCGTGCCGGCAAGAATAATCTTTAAAAGGGAAGACTGTGAAAAATCACTTTCCGCCATTCGTTTTGTGGTTGTTTGGTTCCCGCTATTGGATGCAATTGGCGTATCCTGATCGATAATATTTACAGTATCTATGGCGCTTCCCGGGTGGATGGCACTTGACTTGTCGGCGAGCAACGGTGCCTTCTTTTGTGCTCCAACAGAATCGATCCGCGCAAGATACCGACGTGCCACTTTATCGGATGAGTCTTCATTTAACAGCACCAAATACAATTTCTGTGCTTGTTGAAAGTGTCCCTGTGCATACAGCAGAGCAGCATCTTTATGGCGCGTGTCTTCTTCCCGGGGATTCTCATCACGTTTAACGACTGGCTTCTTTTCGATCAGCTTATCGGGTGTCGTATTGTCACTCACCCTTGACGATTTCATGATTTTCGGTTTTGTAGCCGGGGGAGTATTTGCCTTTGCTCTGGCAGTTTCCTCTCTTCGTAACTGCGCTTGTGCATCGGCTATCAGGCGTTTCGCTTCCAAATGATTGGGATCATAGCCGATAACCTGCTGGAGTAAGGCAATGGCATCTTTCGCGTTTCCAGTATTAATATACATTTCTGCTTTATCGAACAGCCGCGCAATCTCCTGCTCCGTCTCGATTCGGTGAATGTATTTTTGCACATTTGTCAATTTGGGATTGAGTTCAGTTGCGCGTTTGTAGGAGTTTAAGGCTACTTCAAAATTTCCCAGCGCATTGTATATGTGGCCCAGATAATAATAGCCTCTTCCCTGTTCGATTGGAGACTTTGCAGCCAATTGTATTGCTCGCTGGGTTACACTTTTTGCGAGATTATAATCACCCGTATTATAGTAACAAATGCCGAGATTCGTATAAAACGACGCATTGGATGGCGATAATTTTATTGCTGTTTTTAAATGGGGGATGGCTTCTTTATACCGTTTTGTGACGATATGTTTTTTTGCGACTTCGTGATGTGCAACGGCGAGATACTCGGAGATATTCACATTTTCGATTTTCTGGCCACTTGCCAGTACTTTCGTGAAGTGCGGGATAACCAATTCGTATTCTTTTAAACTGTAATATGCCACACCCAACGCATAGTGAGCAACGTTCCAATCAGGATGGGTTTGCAACATTTCCTGCAGCAGGGGAATACGTTGCTTCACGGGAAGTTGAGTTACCTGGCTGAGCCGGTTGAAATCATCGTTGGTCTGTGCCCGCAGCTCTTCTTCAATCCCAAATAAAAACGAGAATGCCAGAATCGAAATTGTAAATAATTTCTTGTACACTAAATTTTTCTATTTTTATTAAACCCACACGAGAGACAAAACTTCTTATAATATAATATGCTATAGGGAATTGCAATATAAATAATTAGTACGGCACTATTTTAATTACATTTTCATCTGTCTAACGAACAAATATTAATTTTTTTTGTGCAATTTGCACACCATTTACCAACTGTACAAAATAAATACCGCTCACAAGCGACTGTCCATTAAAATCACGTCCATTCCAAATAAGTGCATGCTGTCCTGCCGAAAACGCTGCATTCGATGTGGATCGCCAGACAAGTTGACCCAGAATGTTAAAAACTCGCAACTCGATTCGTGATTCTTCCGGCAGTCCAAATCGAATTTTTATCGGGCCACCCCGGGATAATCTGTATGGATTTGGCCAGGGATGATCAAGGGTTAGTTGATCCGGAACTTTATCGGTGGCCTGGCTGTCATCCGGACCTGTTTTTATGACGAAGGTACGCACCTCGCCGGCATTGGATACCATAAATGAATCAGGTGTTTCACTATCGATCCCTTTCTCAATAACTGACAACGGATCGAACAACCAAATTGGCATGTTAACCG
>QQUM01000123.1 GCA_008501545.1 Calditrichota bacterium | reverse complement strand
CCCGCCATACCGATACCGGTATCCGTCACACCTGGTAGTTGCTTGTTGATGAGTGGGCGGAAAATCCATGAAATCGCTACGAGAGTGAACACGGCTGCAACAATTTTTTCCTGCTGTGAAATCGGGACGAGCTTGCGCAATTACGTTACGATGACCTCACTCCCCATGCCGAGGTTTTTCAACACGATTTTGAAAAGAAATTTGGTCATACGAATATAAATGAGTGGTAATACCATAATGACCACCGGCAGCCCCATCAGCATCCATTGTCCAAAACCGATTTGGATACCATATGTTTGGTCCATAAAACTGGCGAGGAAAGCATTTGGTGGCGTACCGATGAGTGTGCCGATTCCACCGATACTACAGGCGTAAGCAATGCCCAAAAGCAAAGCGATGGCAAAATTATCAACCTGGTTTTGGTCACCCTGTTCACGCATTTGTGCCAGTTCGATGATCGGCAGGGCGATCGGCAACATCATCATCGTCGTGGCAGTGTTGCTGACCCACATGCTCAGAAAAGCAGCAGCGATCATGAAGCCTGCAATAATTTGCTTTGGTCCGGTGCCAATTTTTTTAATCACCAAAAGCGCAATACGTTTATGCAGGTTCCATTCCCGCATGCCGAGCGCCAAAATAAATCCGCCCATAAAAAGATAAACCAAAGGATGCGCATACGACTGTGCCGCTTCCTGCATCGTGCTGATGCCGAAAAACGGCAGCAAAACCATCGGGAGCAAAGCGGTGGCAGGGATGGGAATGGGTTCAGTCATCCACCACACCGCCATAAGGAGTGCGATCGCTGCAGTGTGCCAGGCTTCCGGGCGCATCGATTGCGGAACAGGGAGCACAAGAATCAGCAGAAAAAGCACCGGGCCGAGCAATAAACCGATTTTTTGTCTGCGGTTGTAGGAAATTTCTGAACCTTGCATTCGCTCTCCTTAAAGGTGCGACGCACTTCTTTCCGATAGGCCTGCAAATCATTGATGATGCTTGGGATCTTCGGTATGAAGTGCGTCGCACCTGGCTAAGTTTCAGTTTTTCATGTAAATTTTGGTACTACTTTGAATCTATACATATTTTCCCCACAAGGGGGAACGCTACTTCGTGTTTTTTGAATCGATGACCAGCGCCTTGTTGGCTGATTGCATGATGATCAAATTTCGTTTTCTCGTGCTGCGCTCACAAAAATAATAACGCTAAAATCACAACATCGCAAGCGGTAACCCGCGCTTTTGCAAAATTTCCGGCATTGCGTTTGCCTATAAAGCTGTTCATTTGCGACAATGGCGTCGATAAATTCATAAAGCATAGTCCACCGGGCAAAGCGTCATTCCGTCAAGTTTTTAGACGGAATCCATGTCTATTAGCCTCATCTAATGGTGGATTCCGGCTGAAAGATCGCCGGAATGACGCTAAGAAATAATCTATAATAACAAACAAAATATTTTGAATCCGCCCAAATCCGATTACACATACGAAAGCAAAAATTGTAAGATGAAAAAAAATCGAACACCAATAAAACTGGATAGTTACAAACAGATAACAAAGCTGGTAAACGCGCTCCTCTTTAGCATGATATTGATTCCAGCAATCAATGCAGGCACCCAAAATACATCCTTCAAAGCCGACATAAAACGAAGCGGATTCACGGATGCCTGGATTCCGACTATCAATGTACATGAAAAATGGCATGCAAAAATCGTTGACCCGGGTGAGGAAAATCAAGATGAGACTTTGGGCTCATCGCAAGTCATCGTAGCAGAGGGTGTTGTTTATGTACGCTGGATCAATCGCATTTACGCTTTTAATCAGCGTGATGGCAGTACCTACTGGTCATCACACTATGAAAATTCTGCACTATCCGGTGGTGATTACGGCTTAACCTATGACAGCGGCATATTGTATCTGCCCGGCGGTAATGGAAAAATGATCGCCATCAGTGCGACAGACAAAACTGAAAAATGGCAATACACCAGCCCCACCGGCGGCAAATCCTGGAGTGCAATCGTCGATGGCAGCAAACTTTATTATGTTGGTGGCAGCACACTCACATGTTTGGACAAAACCACCGGCACGAAACAGTGGGACTATTCCAATGGCCAAACCGGCGTATTGGCACACGTTGCAAAAAGTGGCAATACGCTCGTTTACACATCTGGTTCATCCTACAATCTAAAAGAACCTGTGGCAAACAGCCTTGTTGCGGTGAATGCCGAATCCGGGCAGCTTTTCTGGGAAAAAAATGGTCTCGACATCCGCATGACCATTGCATTGACCAGCCAGTACGCCATCACCGGCACGCTGGAACAAACCCGTGCTTACAAACTCGCCGACGGCAGTGAAGTCTGGCAAAACTTCGGTTCACGCGATATCGAACCGAACCAGGGCGGTGGCGGAATTGCAGTCTCCGAAGATGACGGTATTTATGTCGCCCTCAGCGATGGCGTCAAAGAAGAACGTGGTGGTGGCTACGGTTTCTCGGCTAATTCTGAAATCTGGTTCGCTACTTTTACACGGGAATTCATGACAAAATACGGCAATCGCAGCGATCCCTGGGCCTGTGCACCGGTTATTGGGAAAACCGCTGGCGCCTGCCTGGTTGGTGGCGTCGACAAATACGGTACCCTGCTTTTCAACAACCTGGAAACCGGGAACACAGTGCTCGAATACCATTTCTACCGCGGTGATCAGGACGGCATTTCCCGGTATGGATATAAAACGTTCTGCTCACCCGCTCTGGTTGATGGAGAAATTTTCGTCGCTTTGGGTGACGGCAAAGTCTATTGCCTCAGCGGCGATGTACAAAAAAATGAATCGCCCGAATCATCGCTTTGGACTGAACAGCCGGTTCCGGATGGCGTTGAAACCCTTTTTGATATCAGCTTTTCCGATGCCAACAACGGACTTGCAACATCCAAGGGGAAAGTTGTCCGCACCACGGACGGCGGCTCCTCATGGAGTGAGGTGTCCACAAGTGGCATGAAAGACTGGATTCACGGATTGGATCATAAACCTTCCGGCAGTTCCGTAATCGTAGGACAGTACGGCGTGTTTTTAAACAGCAGCAACGGCGCCTCGTGGAGCAAGGGTGCAACAAATGCCGAGAAACACAGTGGCCGGGCGATCTTTTTTCTCGATGATAACAACGGCTGGTTTGTCGGGCATGCCGGTTTCATTTTCAAATCGGCCAACGGCGGCTCAAGCTGGCAGAAAATTCAAGGCACCGGCGACGACAATGATCCCATCAATGGCTACGATTATGAAGATGTCGCCTTTGCCAATAGCCAGGTCGGCCTCGCCGTCGGAATGCGCGGATTGATTTCGCGTTCAGAAAATGGTGGCGATTCGTGGACGACAATCGATGCTGACTGGGCGATTGATGAAACAAACGACGACTTTTTTGCCGTGGAATTCCTCGACCAGAATACAGCCATCGTGGTGGGCGCGTTGGGTTTAATTCGCAAAAGCAGTGATGCCGGTAAAACCTGGCGCACGGTGCAATCGCCGGTTTCATTTACCCTGTACGATGTCGATTTTATCGATGCACAAACCGGCTACATTTGCGGCACTAACGGAACGATTCTCTTCACCAACAATGGCGGGGAGAACTGGACTGTGCAGCCAAGTGGCACCACAAATCCACTTTTTCGTCTGTATTTCAACGATGCCAGCACCGGCTGGGCGGCGGGTTCAGTTGGAGCAGAGGGATTTATTCTGCACACGAAGCAAGCCGGACAAACATCGGTTCACGAAGCCGGGCTGCAAAATGACCTGAGCTACACTTTGTCGAATGCCTATCCCAATCCCTTTTCCTTAAATCAGGCAAACAACCCAAGCCGACGCGTACAAATCGATTTAAATTTGCCACGCACCGAGTCAGTGAACATTGCCGTGTACAACATTTTAGGCCAGCGAGTACGAACACTCGTAGCAACACAAAAGGGAGCAGGTCTGCATAAAATCGCCTGGGACGGCCGTGATGAAAAATCACATTTGGTTAGTCCGGGTATCTATTTTTTCCAAATTATAACGGGAATGCAAACTCAAGTAAGGCGGGCGCTGATACTGGAATAAGCCAGCACATCCTGTCTGCTGAAGCGACAAGCGGGACGGGCAAAATGCCGGTCCCGCTTTTTTTATCCGATTTTTGTTATAGGTGGTCTGCGTTTACTCTAATTCATCCAACGTAAAAACAGCAGATAACTGACACCCCAGCTGTGCAATCTTTTCTCCGCCCCCCTGTTGTCGGTCGATGGCGCAGACAACGTGTTCAATTTCAAAATCCAGGTCCCGCAATTGTGCAATTGATGTACAAACCTGTCCGGCAGTTGTAATTACATCTTCCACTACGACCAGTTTTTCCCGCGGGCCAAATCCACCCTCGGCCAAATTGCACGTGCCGTAGTTTTTCGCTTCCTTTCGAACAAAAAGCGTTGGCTTTCCGGTGATTTGTGACAACACCGTAGCGATGGGCACGCCACCCAACTCTAATCCTGCTAAACGATCGTATTCATTCGGCAACAATTCTGCCATCTGTTTTACAATTTGCCGCAAAAGAATCGGGTCGCTTTCAAAACGGTATTTATCCCAATAAAAATGGCTTGTTAAGCCTGAACGCAGTTTAAATGATCCTGTCAGATAGCATTTTTCTTTTATCTTCCGGGCCAAATTTTCTTTAGTCATCGAAGATTCTCCGTTAAAAATGGAAATTTTGAATTCCCCACATCAGCTGTTTAAAAATGGTTACAAGGCAAATAGCCAAAGGGATAGCAAAAAATAGTCCCCAAAATCCCCAAATCGTGTAACAGACAAGTAAAATGAGCAGTGTATAAAATGGTGAGATGCCGTGAGAAATACTCTCGTGTTGCTTCCTCAGAACAAGCATGTTAATAAAATGGACCGCTGCAAACAAACCGATCAAAACAAAAAGAACAGCACTGGTTTTAAAAGAGTAAAGCCCAACAAGCGATGCCGGTAGTGCACCTATCACTGGTCCAAAATAGGGAATTGTACAGGCAAAACCAGCAATAAAACCAAGCAGAATAGAGTAGGGCAATCCAAGCCAATGAAAAGAAAAACTGTAAATTACGGTACAAGAAACGAGCACGATGAAGTGAACGCGAAAATATCGCGCAAGTGTATCAACGATGTTATCAAAAGCGAGTGTTGAAAACTCCAGAAAACGGTTCGGCAGCGCGGAAATGATTTGCCTTTGGAGTTGCATGCCATCTTTGAGTAAAAAAAATATCGCTAATCCAAGAATGAACAGGTTTATCGGGGAGAGCAGAATCGTCGATGAGAATGCAACAGCCCCCCGAAGAAAGCGAAGGAAAACCACAAAATATTGTTTTGCTAACCGTTGCTGCAAATCCGGAGAATCCAGAAAGTCTATCTTGGCGGCGAAGAACGAAATAAACTTTTCAATCGCGTGCTGTCCGCTATTTAATCTGAGTTGCCGCTCGAGTTGGGTCATCTCGCGCAACTGTTCTGAGACCTGCGGTGCAAGCACGATGAAAAGCAGGAAAAGGAGCGCGATAAAAAGAAGATAAACGAGAATCATTGCGCCCACCGGATTAAAACCCCGTTTCTCAAAGTGGAAAACGACCGGTCGCAGCACGGCAGTAAAGAGCAACGTCAGGACCAAGATAAAGAAAAAAGTGCTGAAATAGCTGAGTAAAGAGATAACCAGCACACCCATAATCAGCGGAAATATGAGCTTGATATTTGCAGGATTTTTCCACGGTGTGAAGTGAAAATCGAGGGGCTGCTTGAGCTGTTGCGGGGAATGCGCCATAGTCAGAGTAAAATCTGTGATTTTTCTAATTGTGTGCGCAATTCTTTATTTTCTTTATTGATTTTCACCAACCTTTTTCCAAGCAGTGATGCAAGACGAAATAAAAATTTATTCCCAAGTCGAGGCTTGCGTTCGAGCAGTTTTATCATGTCCGGACGAAACAGACCGATAATTTCCGAGTTTTCGTG
>QQUM01000295.1 GCA_008501545.1 Calditrichota bacterium | reverse complement strand
TCCAGGAGGGGGAATTGGGATCTGCTTTTAAAGATATGGTTGAGAACCTGTCCCACTCCGCTAGAAAAATGGATGCAATTGCGGGAGGGGATTTGGATAATCCAATTTTAAAAATAGAGAAAAATCGTGAAGATCGAGCTGACAAAGTGCTCGGTTCCAGCGTTGATACGACAGTGAAGGTATTGTATGCCATCCTGAGTGAGATTGACGTATTGATCAGTGCTGCGAAGGCCGGGGATTTATCCGTGCGCGCAAAGGAAGAAAATTACGAAGGAACCTATCGGCAACTTTGTGAAGGCATCAACGCGATGCTCCAGGCATTTGAAATACCGATTCGTTCGATTTCGCATATTTTAAATAACGTGGCATCCAATGATCTTACCGTGCATGTGGCAGGAAGATTCGAAGGATCGTTTGAGGCGCTGCAGGCGGATGTCAACAAAACAATAAACAGATTGCGCAGCAGTATTGCTAATATTGCTGGAAATGCCCGGAATCTTGCGGCATCATCCGAGGAATTCGCTACCATAAGTGACGCGATGGCGACAAATGCTGTACGCACGGCGGATCAGTCAAATACGGTCTCAGTGGCTTCTGGGCGTATCAGTGAAAATGTAAAATATGTAGCAAATGGCACATCGGAAATGAACCATGCCATTAAGGAAATATCTGTGAGTGCACAGGAAGCGGCACGTATCGCAGCGGATGCAGCGCAATATGCAGCCGCCGCGAGCAAAACAATCACCAAACTTGATGAAAGCAGTCATGAAATTGAACAGGTTGTGAAAATTATCTCGAACATTGCGGCGCAGACACGGTTACTTGCCCTGAACGCGACGATTGAATCCGCAAGGGCCGGGGCAGCAGGGAGTGGATTTGCAGTCGTCGCAAACGAAGTCAAGGTTCTGGCTGACCAGACGACAGGTGCAACGGAGAAAATTCGCGAGCGAATTCAGGCCATTCAGCACGAGTCGAGTGATACAGTCACTGTAATTCGTGATATCAGTGATGTCATTGCGAATGTCAACAAATTGTCGGTACAAATCGCCAGCGCCGTTGAAGAGCAATCCGTGGCAACATCGACAATCCTTGAAAATGTGAACGATGCAGCCAGTGGGGTCGATGAAATTACAGCCAATATTTCAGGTGTTGCTCAGGCAGCAGAAAGTACCAGTACAGGCGCGAATGATTCAAAATCGACCTCGCAGGAATTGGCACGCATGGCGACCGAACTTCAAACGCTCGTTGAGCAGTTTTCATATTAGCAACGTTTTTCGTGCAACAAAGGGAAGATTAATTCATGGAATCACGCCATTTAAATTAAAATATGTTAAGATTTAGCTTCACTAATTTAAGATTTGCGCATCTATTTATCTCTTCATGTAATAATAAGCGCAAACGTTAAATTCTGATGTATTTGCCCATTTGTCCTTCCATATTTCTATTTAGTTTATGGCTAAAACTTCTTGATTTTTACAACACGAGCCATTACTTTGAATGTCCCTGATTGCAAGCCAATCGGGCTGAGTGGTCAAAAGGACGGTTTTAATTAGAGGAGCAGCTTCTATGTTTGGTTTGATTATGGCAGGTGGTACTGGAACGAGATTTTGGCCAAAAAGCAGAGAAAAATTTCCAAAACAGCTGCTGAAAATACATGGTGAACACACCATGATTCAGCAGACGATTAACCGCCTGAAGCCACTTATCGAATTGGAAAATATTTATATAGTCGCACTCCCCATCCACAAAGACAGCATTCTTGAACAACTCCCAAATCTCCCCGAAAAAAATATTATCGTTGAACCCCTTGGTAAAAATACGGCGCCCTGCATTGGCCTGGGAGCTGTTTTTTTGCGTAAAATTGATCCGGATGCGGTGATGGTTGTTTTGCCTGCGGATCATCTCATTGCAGATGAGAAACAGTTTTTAAGTGATCTCAGTCATGCCGGCGATATTGCAAAAAAAGAAAATGCGTTAATCACACTTGGCATAAAACCCACCTTCCCGGCCACCGGATATGGCTATATCCAATACAATAACAAACAAATTGAAGCCGGAAACACAAAGGCATACAAGGTGAAGGCCTTTGCTGAAAAACCAAATTATGAAACTGCCTGCCGTTTTATTGAAAGCGGTGATTTTCTCTGGAATAGTGGCTGTTTTGTCTGGAGGGCTGAAACTATTCTACACGAAATCGAACTACACCTGCCCAATATGGCCGATGGGCTCGCAGAAGTTGATGAAGCAATCGGGACACCGCAAGAAGATGCAGTTATAGAGCGGGTGTACAGACAGATCCGCAATATCAGTATCGATTATGGGGTTATGGAGCAAAGTGAAACTGTCTATGTCATTCCCGGTGATTTTGGCTGGAATGATGTCGGGACGTGGAGCGAAGTCTATAAAATTCGTGAAAAAGATGTTGATGACAACGCAGCCGGTAAAAAACATATTTTAATTAATTCATCGGGGTGCCTGGTTGAGGGAGATGAAAAGCTGATAGCCTTGGTGGGGATGAGAGATACAATTGTTGTCGATACCGAAGATGCGATGTTGATTTGCCCGATAGATCGCAGTCAGGACGTGCGCAAAGTTATCGATATGCTGAAGCGAAAACGGTTTACAGAACTCCTTTAGTGTGCCAACGCCGATGAATGCAGATGAAATTTTAAAGAATCTCGAGGAACTCGTTGTCAGGCTAGGCTATAAATTGCGTTATGAGAAAGGCGATTTTGCCGGGGGTGGGTGTCGTGTTGGTGAAGATAAAATGATAATTATAAATAATTCATTGCTTGACTCGCAAAAAATTGCGATAATTGCCGCGGAACTTGCTAAGCTTGATCTTGACGATACGTTTCTGATGCCTGAGATCCGGGAAATAATTGAAAGTTGTAAAAACACGGAAAAATGAATGGAGGTCGAATGGCCATTGATGACTTAATTACTTACTTTAGAGAGGATATCTTCTTTGAAGATTTTATCGCGGATACGAAGGAAGAAGCACTGGACAAACTGGTTGAAAAATTCGTTGATGCCGGGATTATAAAAAACAAGGAATTGGTAGCTGAGATGCTGCATCGACGGGAAAGTATCGGCAGTACGGGAATTGGAAAGGGGATTGCGGTGCCTCACGGACGCACAACGGCAGCACCGGTTCTTACCATTGCCTTCGCGAAAGTCAATGCAGGGCTGGATTGGGATTCTCTTGATGGAAAACCTGTTCACCTCATTTTTGTTGTTATCGCGCCTCCCTTTGAGGAAAGCAATTTATACCTTCCTGTGCTTGGCCGCCTTGTAGAATTTTTAAGCAAAGAGTCGAACCGTAATCGTTTAAACGATGTGACTTCGTTCGATGAATTCAGAGAATTATTAACGGAATAGATAAAACATACGATGAAGAATCAATTGGATAAGTTAGTTGCTTTGCAAGATCTTGACCTGATGCTCCAGGAATTAAAGGAAGTTGAAGCGCTTGGCTTCGATGTAAAATCGGAAGGCTCTGATACACTCAAAAACGCCCGTAGTGAAATGATCTCCAAAATTCCCAAACCCTTGCTGGGAAATTATGAACGCTTGCGTAAAAGATATAAAAGAGCAATCGTACCCATCAAAGATGACAAATGCCTCGGCTGTTTTATGAAATTGCCAACTTACCTTCTCACTCACATGCAACGTGATGAACAGGTCATCACGTGCGAAGGATGCGGTCGTATTTTATACTGGTTGATGTAAACACACGATTAGAGAATACAAATTTGTTCTCCCGCAGCGCAGCGTAAATTGCTTAAAACACCAGTCGATTTTATTGTGAAACAGAAATCATTCGCAATAGAAGATCGCGGAGCGCCTTCTCCCCTCGTCCCTCGCTGCTTTTTTTATCTTTTGATTGGTACATTTTGCTGCTCAGATAATCGAACATATCCCCCCTTGCCACCAAAGATCTGTATTCAAACTCTCTATTTCGCCTGTTTTTCGGGGACATTTCAATGGAATAATCACCAATGGGGGTCATGAATGTAAATGGATTTTGCGGTGAGATAATCCTCTTGTTCAGGAATCCCGTCCTCGCCATGTGATGCAATTTTTCTCTGAGCTGGATGAATGTTACAATATGGGTTGAATCCAGTTTAGCGTAAATATCCCTGCCAGTTGCCCGCTCATTTTGCCATATAATATTTAATATGTCAATTTCCAGTTCTGTGGGAATTGGAAGTTCACTCACTTTTTTCGGCTTGTTTTTATAAGCCCGAATCGCGTTTGCGCCAAGCCGTGTTAAACCCGAAATACTCAATAGTGGTGGATTGTCCAGCTGGTCATGACTGAGGTTTGCACCGACATAATCACGATCGATTTGCATCTCTTGTTTTTCCAGCGGTGTGAGTCTAAATTCATTGTGCCTGGCATCTGTTATCCGATTAAAAATCAGCAAAGAATTTTGCTGGTGATAGCGCCATATCATCGTGTCAAGCGCTGTCTGCCAAATGATGAACTTTTCTATGGAGACCGAGTCGGTTCCAGCCAGAATTTCACTTAGCGGCAATTTGTTTTCCATCACCTGATCAGATGACTGGGCGAATGATTTCCCTGTGAATGCGAGAAGAAAAAACAGGGAATATGTTAATTTGCGTTTTGTCACGGTTACATGCCACTTAATCTGAAGGATAGCGCTTGCTTTTTATCGTTGTTTAAAATAGTTTACATCTCGTTTTTTTAGGACTCAAATTTAGGTATAAATGGTTTAAAATTATACATAAATTTATTTAACAATTGGTTGTCTGAAAAGTAATTATGAAAAATAATGTAAAATCTGATGGTGACGAAAAGAATGCACTTGTTGCGTTCTCAACAACTGGAAATATTGACGATGCGAGAAAAATCGCCCGCGAATTGATAAACCGGCGATTGGTTGCCTGCGTGAATATCATACCGCAAATCGAGTCGGTTTACTCCTGGGAAAATGAAGTTTGTCATGACAATGAAGTATTGCTGGTTTTCAAAACGACGAGAGAACATACCGATACACTTAAAAAAATAGTGCCTGAAATTCACCCATATGAGGTTCCCGAGCTTATTTTTCTGCCAGTTGTTGATGGCGCTCCGGCATATTTGCAGTGGGTGTGCAAAGTAACGGAGAAATAAAATGCATAATCCGGTGTTTGAGTTAACGGTCCTGGGATCAGGAACCTGCGCTGCTACAGTTGAGCGTAGCATGTCGGGGTATCATGTCAACATTTCCGGTACTCCAGGCCGATTTTTACTGGATATTGGTGCTGGCAGCCTGCGCCGACTTCTTGAAGCCGGCGAGGATTACCGTGACATTGATGCGATATTTATCAGTCACTTACATACGGATCATGTCGCAGATCTGGTTCCTTTCCTGTGGGCAACCTTGCATACTCCTGCGTATAATCGAACGAAAGTTTTGCAGATTTTTGGTCCACCAGGAATGAATGCTTGGTATGCAAATCTTGCTCAAGCATATGGCGAGTGGCTGTACGAGACAAATTTCGGTGTAGAAATTATCGAAAAGGAAAATGAATCCTGGCGATGGAACGAACTCGATGTCACGTCTGCGGCATTGCAGCACTCTACGCCGGTAAATGGCTACGCTTTTCAAAAAGACGGGCGGCTCTTTGTCTACAGTGGTGATACAGGGCCATGCAGTGCGCTGATCAATTTAGCGAAAAATGCTGATTTACTTTTATGTGAATGTTCTTTTCCTGCCTCGCGCAAGGGAATTGATTTTCATCTTAATTCGGAGACTGCTGGGGAGGTGGCAAAAGCGGCAGATGTGAAGAAACTGGTGCTGACCCACATGTATCCCGAATGCGAAGCGGTCGATATTCGGTCAGAGTGTGCAAAAATATTTCCCGGAAATATAGAACTTGCCAGGGACCTGATGCGTCTGACTATCTGAAGGAAATGACACAAGAGTGATGGATATAATTGTTGACCAGAATGGTTTAACTTTATTGCATGTATAAAAT
>QQUM01000436.1 GCA_008501545.1 Calditrichota bacterium | reverse complement strand
TAAAGCCGGCACAATGGCAGTTTTCTTCCAGTGCATTGCATACGGGTTTGGCTATTCCCAGCCAGATAAATTTCGTGGGAAAAGGAATGAATTTATACGATTATGGATATAAATTCAGTGGTTCGGCCTTTGTGATCGCGAATTATTTGCGGACATCCTGGCTTTGGGACAAAGTGCGTGTGCACGGCGGAGCGTATGGTGCATTCTGTCGTTTTAATCGCCGTACCGGCGTGATTACATTTGTTTCGTATCGTGATCCGAATGTGCAGGTTACACTGGATGTTTATGATAAAACTGCGGCATTTTTGCAGCAGACAAAAATCAGCAAGGACGAACTCGTGAAAAGCATTATAGGAACCATTGGCGATATCGATGCGTACATGCTTGCTGATGCAAAAGGTTCAACGTCGCTATTTCGTCATCTCACAGGTGTGAGTGATGAGAAGTTACAGCAGATTCGTGATGAAATTTTACAGACAAGTATGCAGGACTTCGCCAATTTCGCTGAAGCGTTATCTGGTTTACGTGAAAAAGGTGTGGTCGCGATTGCAGGCTCGGAGGATACACTTAAAAAAGTGAATGAAGAGAGAGAGGACGCGTGGCTATCTATTACGAAGGTAATGTAATACGCCGGGTAGAATTAAATTTTTATGGAGTAGAAGATGATATTTAAATTGATGCTGTTATTTGTGGCCATGCCTCTAATCGAGATTTCAATTTTGATAAAACTGGGTGAGGCCTTTGGTTTTTGGCCAACATTGTGGCTAATTATTTGTACCGGTGTTCTTGGTGCTGCCCTCGCCCGCCGGCAGGGTTTGGATACGTATAACAAGATACAGCTCGATTTAACGGAAGGCAGAATCCCGGCCTCGCACATGCTGGATGGCCTGCTCATATTGATTGGTGGTATCGTCCTGTTAACGCCGGGATTGATTACGGACCTGATTGGTTTTGCGCTGCTTTTGCCTTTTGTACGTAACCGGCTCAAAGAATTTCTGCGCACGCATATGCACCGCATGACGGGAGCCGGAGAAGCAGGTGAGTATTACGATGAACTTGATTCCAGGTCATCCGGATTGCATTGAAGAATGAAGAAGAGTTACGGCGCAACCATCGACATGAGAATACCACATACCCATGCACCGTAAGTGCCGAGCGCGTAACCCAATACAGCGAGTAGCACGCCAACCGGCGCCAGCGCCGGATGAAAAGCCGAAGCAACGATTGGCGCAGAAGCTGCGCCACCGATGTTTGCCTGACTGCCAACTGCAAGAAAGAAAAATGGGGCGCGGATAAGTTTTGCAACAAAAATAAGAAGTGTGACGTGCACCAACATCCAAATCGCCGCAACAAAAATCAAACCCGGCGTTTCCAGTATGGCCAGAATATTCATTTTTAATCCGATCGTCGCAACGAGAACATAGAGAAAAAAGCTGCCAATTCGTGATGCGCCGACGCCTTCCAGTTCATGTAACCTTGTAAATGAGAGAACAAGCCCACCTGTTGTTGCAATGACAATAATCCAGAAAAATTTTGATGTCAAACTGTATGTTTTAAGATAGGATGCATGTGCTTCAATCCACGGCGCGATGAGATCAGCGCCGAAATGGGCTAAAGCGGTGACACCAAAACCAACCGCAAGTACACTTGTCAAATCGGCCAGGGTTGGAATTTTTGCTATTTTGCTCCTGTAGGCTTCGACTTTTTCGCGCACTTCATCTATCGCTGATGTGTCGCTTCGCAACCATTTGTCAATTCTGGGCGCAATCCCGGCTCCATAGAGTAAAAAGGCCATCCAGAAATTTGCAACGATCACATCAATTGGGAGCAGGGCGGAGAAAATTGTATCGCCGACCTCAAAAACTTCTTTCATCGCTGTCTGATTGGCGCCACCACCAATCCAGCTTCCGGCGATTGTCGTCAGACCACGCCAGACGGCATCCGGACCCGCGCCGCCGACTATCTCAGGCGAGAGAATAGAAATGATGAAGATAGCGATTGGCCCGCCGACAACAATGCCCACAGTTGCGGTTAAAAACATGATGAGGGCTTTGGGACCGAGATGCAACACCTTCTGAAAATCTGTACTCAGCGTCAACAAGACGATGCTCGCCGGCAACAGGTACCGCGATGCAACAAAGTACAGTTTTGATTGCTCCGGAGCAACAAGACCCGATGTATTTAAAAAGGAAGGCAGAAAATAACACAATAACAGTGCCGGAACAAAAGTGTAGAATTTTTTCCAAAATGGATGGGAACTTTTCGATGTTTTAAAAATGAATGCCAGCATGAAAATTAAAATTCCCAAAATGACGGCGTCGTTTGTCAGGATCGGTTGCATAAACCTCCAGGTCTTATTTATTATATTTATAAAATAATTGCTATTTCAGTTAAATTTTTTAGCCGTTGATAGACATCGAGCCTGTGTGCTTCATCTTCTACTTTGACAGCGAGGTTAAAGCTGGTAAAATTACCCTTGGTGCTTTTGTTGGAAAGCGAAAGCAGAAAATTTTCCTTGTTAACAACTTCTTCAACTGCATCACGCAAGGCATCTGCTTCTTTACCAATAAGTTTGTAGTTCCAAACACATGGATATTCTATTTTCAATTCGTTTTTGTACTTATCAAGGTTATTCATTGCAGTTGACCCTGTGTTTATATGTTGTGGATAACTTGTGAGGAAAAAAAGATATTCGGATAAAAATGGATATTTCAAATACTTAAGAATACAATTTTGACCTTACTGGGAAAAATATTCAGCAATTTTAAGCTCAAAAAATCAGTGTGGAAAAAATTGCCGGCACATTTGCTTTGAGGCTGTGTGTCTACCACCAGGTAATATTGCAAACTGCTTTCTGCATATTATGCATATACCAATGTGGATATCTTGTGATTAATTTATGTTTTTGCATCGAACTGTTCAAATCCCCCAAAAATTCGCTTTTTCATCATATGTTCTTTAATTAGAACAAGCCGTAAGTATAATTTTTATTCCAGGACGATGTGGATAACTTGTTTGCAGTTTAAAAAGCAAGCAAAATATAGTTTTTTTTAGTAACCTGCAAATGATACTTCAAGTCAACAATTTTATACATGATAATCTCTGCAAACCAGAACCTGGTGCTGCAATTTTTGGAGTTCGGTGGAATTGGGCTCATTTTGCTCTATACGGAATTCCCTTGCAAACCATTTTAATTTTAGTTTGTCCTTAGCAGTGATGGTGGGTCAGAAAATGGAAAATTTCGAAATCCAGTTGGTGCAAAGTGCGCAGAATGGCAATCGCAGTGCATTTGAAAAATTGGTCGCCCTGCATGACAAACGCGTATACCAGCTTGCGTTTGGTGTCATCGGCAATATTCATGACGCCCAGGACATTTATCAGGAGACCTTTTTAAAAGCATGGGCGCGATTAAATACTTTTTCCTATGAAGGCGCATTTGCTGCGTGGCTCAATCGTATTGTAATCAACTTGTCGATAAATCGGTTGCGCCAGAAAAAGCGGCGTAAGTGGTTGGATTTTTCTGATGAAAAGCAGGATTTTGAAGCATGGAGCAGCTGGGCCCATGCGGATTCTTCCCCTGATCCGGAGCGATTGGTGATATCGGGTGAAATTGGCCGGCAAATTCAGGATGTATTGACAACTTTGCCGGCAAAGCAACGGGCAATTTTTGTCATGAAACATTTTCATGAAATGAAAATTATTGAAATTGCGGCAACGCTCGAATGCGCAGAAGGTACTGTTAAAAATCAGCTGTTTCGAGCGACACAAAAACTCAGAGGGCATTTTAAAAAACTTTATAACGAGCAGTTATAAAGGCGTAGTACACAAGGAACGACCATGAAACCATGCAAGTTTTATCAAAAGATTTTTCCATCAGCGATCTACGACGAGCTCGATGACGTGGAAAGTGGCGAACTCAAAGCCCATTTGCAAATTTGTACATCATGCCGGGAGGAGTACAGCCGTTTGCAATCCTTCCTCGGTGAAATACCTGCCCGGCCGATTATTGAGCCGGAAGAAGAGTCGCTGCAACTTCTGCGAAATCTCGTTTCATCGAAGATAAAGCAGAAGAAGACACAAACAGCCACCGGACCTGGCGCATTCTTCACATTTTTAATGCCCAGGCCCGTTTTTCAGTTTGGATTTGCGGCTGTGTTACTCATACTCGGTTTTTTCATCGGGAAATCCAGCCGGGTTGAACAGGGACTTGCCAATGGCGCCAGTTTTCAGATGCTGATTGCAGCGCAGGATAATTTCCGTACAGAGAACGTTTCTGTGCAACCTTTTATTCTGGGGATTAATAAAATCGAATTCGATCCCGGGACGGGTAAAATAGTTGTTAATTACAACACGATTAATGATGTGCAAATGCGTGCTTCTGTCGATGATCAGAACATCCATTCCTTGCTGCAGCAGGCTGTGCTTGAAAATGAAGACTACAGTGTACGTTTGCAGGCCCTGAAGACAGCCCGGGCTATTGCACATGAAACTCCTGCGGCATTTGATGAAACGTATTTGCAGATTTTCCGACAACTGCTCAGCTCAGAATCTGATCTCGGGCTCAGATTGCAGGTTTTGAAAATTCTGCAGGCTCTACCCTGGAACGATTCGCTTAAAAGCATCCTGCGGCAGGTCCTGCAACAAAATAGCGAAGACGCACTGCGAATCGCTGCATTTCGTACGATTACTGAACGTGAACAAACGCCTGATGAATTGAATGAAGTGCTTGTTACAGCAAAATACGATACGTCAGAATTTATTAAACACCGGGCTGAAAAATTGTTAAATGAATTAAAAGACAAAGAGACGACTCTACTTAGACGGGAGGAATGAAATGAAGAAGCTAAATTTATTTGCCAGGTTATTAATTACTTTGTTCCTGGTTTCGACAGGTTTGAATGGCCAACAGATCGAACAAAAAGATGGTTATTTCACCTTGAAGATTACGAAGTCGTTTAATGTGAAGCCCGGAGGAAGAATTAACATTCGGGTAGCAAATGGCTATTATGAAATACAAGGTTGGGATAAGAATGAAGTTGCCGTTGAAGAAGTTGTGCGTTCTGATGAATATTCTTCAGATGAAGCCGAGCGTGTCATTTCCCGGAGTAAGGCAGAATATGAGCACAGTGGTGCTGATGTGCGAATTTTCAGCCGGGGCAGTGCTCAATCGGTTTTTCATTCGTTTAAACTCAAAATTCCCAGAAAATACGATATAAAGCTAAAAACCAGCCGTGGTGATGTTGAAGTGCTTGATATATCCGGTGATATAGATGTGAGCACTGCTGGCGGCGATATTCGTATCTTGCATTGTGGCGGGGAGGTTGAGGCAAAGACATCGGGTGGGGATGTTGAAATTCATGACACGAAAGCAGAAATTGATGCCCATACATCTGGTGGTGATATTAAAATAGAAAATGTTGATGGCGAGGTTGATGCATCCACCTCCGGCGGCGATATTGACCTGGTAAATACCAATCGTTCAGCACGTATTCGCACCTCTGGTGGAAATCTGGTAATCCGAAATGCACAAGGCGATGTGCGTGGTACTACTTCCGGTGGTTCAATAACGGCAGAAAACTGTAAAAAGGATATTAAAATTCACACCTCCGGCGGTAGTATAGAACTGCGTGATATGGTTGGTTTTGTCGATGCAAGCACCAGTGGAGGTGATATCGAAGGCAAAAATTTACGTGGAGCCTGTGAATTGAACACTTCCGGTGGCGATATCAAACTGGAACAAGTACAGAATTCTGTTCAGGCAAAAACAATGGGAGGAACCATCGAAGTTGAAATGACTGTCACTGATTTTTCTCAGAACTATTCCGTGGATCTGCTCACAGTCAGTGGCGATATCGTTTTGGAAATTCCGGAAAAATTGCCTGCGACAATTCATGCTGAAATTCGCCTTGATCGCAATCGACGCTACTGGAAGCGGTATGATATTTTAAGTGATTTCCCACTTACGAAAAAAACAACGTCGGAAAATCAGAA
>QQUM01000153.1 GCA_008501545.1 Calditrichota bacterium | reverse complement strand
ATCATAATGAAAATCACATGAATAAATATAAATTGAGTGAAGAATTGTTAAAATTACGCAATATTGTAAAAAATAAGAATCAAAATATGGTAGATTTATTGAATAAAGATATTGTTCATTAAGAAATTAATTAGTAAGGATAACTAAATGCGAAAGTGGAAAAACCCATATATCACCCTAATGTTAAGTCCAACTGCTTCAGATGAAGAAATTAGAAAGCAGGAGAAAAATTTCGCGTCGTCAAATGCAGAAAAAAATGCAAAAATTGCCCGAGCTGCGCGAGAAGATTTAACTCAAAATGTCAATAAAATGTTTCCGGCTTTTTTAACGGCAATTCCCGGATTGTTTTCGATAGAAAATGACGTAAAATCTCTTCGAAAAAGATATAGGCGAAATCCTGACCTTTCCGATGAAATCCTTGCGAAAGGATTTGCACAGATGGGACTAAAGTTTGAACAAAAAGAATTGTCAGAAAATGAAATTGATACGTCTGTAATGGATCAGTTGAAAACCAAGTTGACCATCAATCAACATAAGGAATTGATTGATAGTTTAAGCAAAAAAAGCATTGAAGATAAACAGGCGAATAATATCCATTCAAATGAACTGGGAAAAATTCAAATTCCGTTACTTGTAAAGGATGAATAAGTCGATGAAGTCCATATTTGAATCTATAAAAGAATCCCCGCTTGAGTTATTGGAAAAACTTGCAAATACTTCTGCCATCGAACTCAATGATGTGAATCAAAATGCAACGAAAACAAACGATAAGTTACTACTCCGTTTTTCTCATGTTTTACAGCATTATTGGGAATTAAAAAAAATACTGGTGAAACAACCTTTTGATGAGTATAGTGTTAAAGCAGTCACTATACATTTAAAAACAATTGAAGCTTTGTTTGACAAAATGGACTTATCCATTTATGTGACTCAAATTGGTGAGGAAGTCACAGATGAAGTGACTAAAATATTTGATCCAATTACCTTTATACCGAATACAGAAAACGACAAAATTTTAGTTGATAAAATAATAAGTCCAGCAGTTTTATATAAAGAAAAAGTAGCGCTTAAAGGGACAATTCAAATTTTAAAACCAATTGAGAAGCAACAAAATAATTCAATTGATAATCTTGAAGATTTAAAATCAATTTATGGTGAGGGAAACAATGAAGATAAGTAAAGCGGTCGGAATAGATTTAGGCACAACGCGATCACTCATTGGAATTTTGGATGCTGAAGATAAAAAGATTGAATTATGGCGAAATGAGAATGGAAAAGCCACCGTTCCTTCTGTTGTCCAATGGGATAAAAAGGAGAAACGATTTAAAGTCGGTGACGAAGCTTTGTTATCCCGATACAAAGAACCCTATCCCGTTCGATCGATTAAACGACAAATGGGTTTTAATGTTGATATTGATCATGCTGGAAAAAAGTATAAACCAGAACAAATTTCAGCTGAGATTTTATCCTTCCTTAAAACCTGTGCTGGCGATCTTGTAAAGAACGCGCTTGAAAAATATAGCAAGGGTGTTGAATATATTATGGACAGGGCTATTGTAACAATTCCTGCCTATTTCGACCAACCAAAAATCGAAGCCACAAGAACTGCTGCTGAGTTAGCTGGTCTGCAAACATTGGAGTTGTTGCATGAACCCACAGCTGCTGCGATTTATTTTTGCTGGAAAAATAAAATCAAGGATGGACACTTTTTAGTGTATGACCTTGGTGGCGGTACATTTGATGTCTCCATTTTAAGAAGAATAAGCGGAAGCTTCGAAGTCCTTGGTATCGCAGGAGATAATGTACTTGGTGGAGATACTTTTGATATGAGCCTGGCAAAACACATTTGCGATGAACTGGATAAAGGCTCATATGCCATGAAACTCGATGTACAAAATGATCCCGAAGATAAAGCACGTTTTGACTATTTCGTGCACAAAGCAGAAGGCATCAAAATGACGCTGACTACGGAAGATCAAATACTGTATTCGGACACGGCCTGCCCATTCACTGATAAAAGCGGAAATTCCATAATTGTTGAACAAAAGATCACCCGGAAAAAATTTGAAGAATTGATTGCCAGTAAAGTTGACAGGACTGTTGAAATTTGCCATGAAGCTATAGAAAATGCCAAGAAAAAAGCGGAAGGCGTTTTCAATGGAATTGAAGATATCGATTATATTCTTCTTGTCGGTGGATCAACCTGGATTCCTTATATTAAAAAACGCATTAAAGAAGAGCTGTGTGCAGCAGAGGGAAAAACGAATTGTGCTAAGGCGACTGATATTTCTCAAGATGAACCTGATGAATGCGTTGCTATGGGAGCTGCACTTGCAGCAGCCTCGTCGGGTGGGTTGGTATTTCATGATGTAGGAGCGAGCTTGCATCTTGAAGGTGCAGCCATCTCATCTGATGATGAATATCGTATGAAAGGGAACGTATTTCTTCCCGGCAAAGAAAATATAACAGAATCCCCGTTCACAGGATTTACGATTGATTTATCACAAGATGATGAAGAACTTGAAACATGTGAGATAGATCAAACAGGATATTTTCAGTTTGAAGAAGTCTTTCTTGAAAGTGGAAATGCATCGAAGTTGACATTGACTTTAAAGGATTTATCCGATACTGAAGTTGCAATTTTTAGTCGTTTTATCGAACATGGTGAGGGAATCGGTGATCCGGTTAATGCTGTTAATTCCAAGCCCATTTGGATTTATACTTTGAATAGTAAAGGGCAACGGGAAAAGACAGTGATTATTGATACAGGAGAAGCCCTGCCGACAGATAAGGGAAGGAGCGATCTCTCAGTAACTGATCCCAATCAGGTTCTTTTGCAAATTCATCAAGGTGACAAAATCATCAAGGCAGCAACTCAGCCATTTAAAGAACCGCAAAGTGTGGGAACCTCTATTGAGTTCACCATTTCAATGGATGATAAAGGAAGCATGATTATTCGCTCAGAAGTTGGTGATCTCGAACCATTTGTTATGCAGTTGGATACGCCGAAAGATGAGATTATTTCTAAAAAAGATGTAGATAGTGTTGTGAAGGAATTTAATAAGTTGATTCAGGATGTTGAACCAGGCAAACGTAAAATCAAAGAAGTGCTTCACAAACGGATTTTAAAAGATTTGGAAGAAGCATTAGGGCATGGCGATATTGCGCTGGCTGAGGAGCGAATTGCTGAACTGAAACAACTCAACCAGGATTTGGTTGATGTAGCTCCAAAGCTTTATCCGGAAAAGGCGGAATTTGATAAGTTGGTTACTGAAATTAAAGGATTGTTGCATTCAAAAGCCGATGACATTAAAAATTCGGATGATCTTCTGAAAAATGTGGATGCACAAGTTCAAAACGGGAACACAGCATTTAAAGAAAACGACCAACAAGCCTGGAGTGAGAGTTATAATGCACTCTGTAGTTATAAAAATTATATTGAGGAACAAATTCAATCTGTTACCCCTCCGCCAAACGGTGGTGGCGAACCGGATTGGATGCAAATTGTTCCTGCAGCGAAGCAACACTTTATCAATCAACTACAAATGCTTAAAAATGACACCAGTGATCCCGCTGTTCGTCAGGAAGCTGATCGACTCATTGATGCACTGGAAATGATTCCGGATGTATTTTTATCACCACAAGAGGCCATGTCTCATGTACCGCAAATTCGAGCCACAATCAAATTTATTGAAACCGTTCAAGATCGGTTTTCCGGCCCAGGTGTAAAATCCTCGAAACCGGGTTATCCGGGATTGCCTGGCCTCAACTAGAAATAAGGGATGACGATGACGGATATAATCAAAGTTATTATATGCCCGAAATGTGGTGAGCAGAATAACTATTTGCTCACCCATTGTAAGGGCTGTAATCTACGTATTGCAGAACTTCATAAAATGCAAAATCGGATATTTCAATTGGAAAATCTTGCAAAAAATTCCATTTCAGATAATGCATTTATCGATGCCTTTCGTGCTTATTCCATTCTCCTGGAGTATAAACCAAAATCGATAAATTATCTAAAAGGATTGTGCTGGAGTTGCATTGGATTAGAACAATTTGACAAATTAAAAGAGTATTCCCATACCTTGCAAAAACGGAAACCTAACGATCCTGATCTGATAAAGATAGAATCCTACATACACTCAACTAAATGAGGAAAGCATGGCCGGCAAACATGTATTCATTAGCCATTCACAACACGATAAAGAAATGGTCAATGCAATTTGCAACACATTTGAGGCTCAGGGAGTTTCGTGTTGGGTTGCACCACGAGATGTCACACCTGGTGAACGGTATCCTTTGGAAATTATTAAAGGTATTGAGAATAGTAGTGTCTTTCTTCTTTTATTATCTAAATATTCAAATGAGTCTCGTCATGTTCTTTCTGAAGTTGAAATAACATTCTCAAATAAAATCCCCATCGTAACTGTATTGCTCGAAGAAACAGAACCCGCGAAAGTACTGCGTTACTATCTTCAGGTTTATCAAATGGTTCACTTACAACGTAATCCATCAAAAAATGAATTACTGGAATTGGTTGAATTGGTAAACAAACAGAGATTTGAGTACCCGGTACATCCGGAATTTAAACCAGTTATGAACACGGGTGAAGTGATTAGTAATGATATCTATCCACTCGCTCGAGCGCTCAATGATATTCGTGAGCAGGAACTCAGCGATAATGAAAGTGGAATCAATAACGCCATTTTTAGGCTTAATAATGTATTAATCCGTATTGTTGCGATTTGCTTTATTGCTTGTTTACGAAAAATTGATGATAAGAATTTAAAGGATAAAGAAATTTATTATAAGCTGATAAAAATTAATAAACCAAATACAAATACGTGGATCAACATTCTCGAAACACTGGCAGAAGAATTGAATTTTCATGCTGAAACCCCGCTGTTTGTTAAAAACTTTATTACGCAGTTCATGAAAGATTGTGGAGCGCTAGATAAAGTAAACAAGGCATTGCAATTATTACAGAAAAGCTTACAGAGTGCATATCATGGAAAAAATGAAGGTCATGTTCTCTGTCTTCTGAAAAACATTGCTATTTATGAGGAAGACAATCAGTGCAAGGGACATAGGATTGAAAATGCTTCGCTGACAATAAAATCAGCGTTTCTTGAGATAATAAACAATACGGATTGTTTTTGTGAGCTCAATTTAATAGCAGTAAAATCTATTTCACCCAATAAAGATAAAAAATTATTCGAACATCATTGCCTCTTATTTAATGGAATGGATCCAACTGAATTGGAAAAACCACTTATAACGAAGGATTGGGAAATCATAGAAAGCCAAAGTGTAATTCTCTGCCAAAAGGATAATGATGATATATTTCTAAATCTATCTCCCTTTATTGTTACAACTTCTGATTTCTCAGATTTAATGATTTGGGAACGAACGGATGATTTTAAAACTATAACGCGTTCGCAAATTCGAGATAAAATACAAAAACAACATGAGATTGATGATATAGATCCGCTACTGATTAAAGTTAGAGATTTATTTAAAACAGAGATAATCGGCCATAGCATTGAGATTAATTCACGGGAAGATTTACAAAGGTTATTGGAAGAAACAATAACTTTGATTGAACATAAAGTGACTAATCCAATTTGCATGGAAGAATTCAAAGCAAAAATCAGTGCTTTCGACGAACAACTGAAGCAGTCAATTTATTCTAATTCTATCCATGAGATTCATGCCTTTGCAGCAAAAATCAATCAATTAAAAAAGGAAATGCTTCGGGGTGAGTTTTATAAATTGGTACCTACGGATGATGAATTCATTCTATCGGATCGGCACAAAGGAAAATACATAATTGCGGAGAAGTTCTATCAGCTCCAGCAAGAAAGAAATCCTGAGTTTGATTTGGCTTCGAATTTATTTAAAAAAACCTGCACGAATGAAGTCAAGGCATTGCTCATGCTTGCTTATATTGAAGCCGGTAGTCTTCCTTTGAAAGTTTTCGGTGTGGAGCAC
>QQUM01000243.1 GCA_008501545.1 Calditrichota bacterium | reverse complement strand
ATGAATTGTCCGGGTTGCATCCCAACCATTCATCTCTGGCATCTGGCAGTCCATTAAAACCAGGTCATATGGCTGGTTTTGAACTTCGTGAACCGCTTCTAATCCATTGGAAACGCATCTCACCCGGCAACCGAAACTTTCAAGAATATTGCTTGCGACTTTCTGATTGATGATATTGTCGTCAGCGATAAGGACGTGAATGTCCATTTCTGCAAGTAAATGCCGTGTAATAATCGGGCTTGAGGTTTTGGAATCGTTTTTATCGATATGAAAAACTGACAGCATGCATTTGTACAATTGATTCTGTTTCACAGGTTTTGTGAGGTAGGCCGAAAACCCGAGCTTCTCAAATCGTTTCGCATCCCCTTTTTTTCCGAAAGATGTCAGTAAAACGAGCGGGGTATCTTTCAGGGCCGGATCGGATTTTGTTTGTTGTCCCAGCATTTCTCCGTCCATTTCGGGCATTATCAAATCGATGAAGGCCAAATCGAAGCAGCGGCCGTTGCGGTTCACCTCTCGTAAAAGATCCAGTGCTTTTTTCCCGTTTTCTGCTTCTTCCCAGGTACAACCGCAAGCATCCAATAATACTTGCAATACCCGGCGATTCGCCTCGACATCGTCGACGATAAGGATATGCTTTCCCTGCATATCCTGGAGAGAAAAGTTGATTCTCTTTTCGGGTTCTTTGCATTTCTTGCTGCGATCTAAAGTTGCGGTAAACCAAAACATGGCACCGGGAAATTGAGCATCAATTGTGTCCACCGGGTATGGACTTTCCAGACCTATTTGTCCGTTCATCAATTCGCAGAGTCGTTTTGAAATACTTAATCCAAGGCCTGTGCCACCAAATTTTCGCGTCGTTGAACCATCGGCTTGTGTGAAGGGTTCGAAGAGCTGACTTTGTTTTTCAGGCGCGATGCCAACTCCGGTATCCGTCACTTTGAATTTTAGTTTAATTTGTTGGTCTGTAGCCTCCTCTGTGCTTACATGAAGCGCAATCTGTCCAACGGAAGTAAATTTAATTGCGTTGTTAATGAGATTGATGAGTATTTGCCGTAATCTGCCCGGATCACCGAATAAATAGTGTGGTATACCCGGTTCGATGAGTTGGATGTACTCCAGCTTTTTCTCATGGGCTTTCAACGCGAGCATGTCGCTCATTTCTTCGATAGTTGTTCTAACGTTGAAATCAATCTTGTCGATTTCCAGCATACCTGCTTCAATTTTCGAGAAATCGAGAATATCATTGATGATATCAAGCAATGAATTCGCACTGCTACTGATCGTTTGTGTGAATTCCATCTGTTCCGACGTCATATCTGTCTCCAGAAGAATGGATGTCATCCCGATAACGCCGTTCATTGGTGTGCGAATCTCATGACTCATATTCGCAAGAAATTGGCTTTTTGCTACATTGGCGGCTTCAGCCTGGTGCAATGCCTCGTCGAGTTGGCGTGCTTTTTCATTCGCGTCATCCCGTGCTTTTTTAATTTCCTCACTGGCCTGATTCATGATATAGACTTGGGATGTAAGATTTGCGATGCCATCCAGAAATGTATCCGTCTCCGGATCGATGCGCGATTTGGAGAAGAGCCCGAGAACGCCAACGCAATCCCCTGCGGCATCCTGTATTTTGTAGCCGGCAAAGGCGACGAGATCATGTGCTTTTACCCATTCTTTCTGCGGGACTTCAGGATCTTCTAATACATTATTTGTAATAAATTTATCTTTGTCACCTGAGGCAATGCGTCTAATTTTAAAAGCACCGATGGGTATTCTGCCGTGCCGGCCATCGAGATGCGTGTAGCGACCTGAACTGGCGATTAATTGCAGGCATTTTGAGGAGGCTCCACAGGTTTCTTGTGTGAGGGATGTATCTTGTGGGCAATCAACTTCGCACTTGTCCCCGGGCAGGATCAACCAAACGCGGGCAAAATCAGCCTTGAGAACATCGACAACCAAGTCGGTGATGAGATGCATCTTCGTTTCAATCAGATTTGGAGCAAAGAGTTTTGACTGGAGTTCGTTGAGTCCCTGGGTTCGGGCTTCCTGGTCTTTGCGCTTGGTAATATCGTTGTCGATACCGCGAAATCCCTGCAGTTCGCCTTTTTCATCCAGTATGGGCATGCCGTTTGATAATAGGCAAACGCGGCGTCCATCTTTTCGTATATTCCAGTTTTCCAAATCTTTGATCGGCTTTTTATCTTTAGCAATCTGGCGAAAAGTTTTTGCAATTTTTTCGACTTCATCCGGCAGCATAAAATCAAATGGCGTTTTCCCGAGCATCTCCTCTGGTGTGTACCCGAGGATTTGTTCTACTTTTCCGGAACAGTAGGTATACCGGCCTTGAGCATCCACTTCCCAAACCCAGTCGGCCATACTGGTACTGATATCGCGAAAGCGCTCTTCGCTCTGCCGCAGCCGTTGTTCAGCTTTTTTGCGATGGGAAATGTCGCGAACGATGGCCTGAATTATTTCATTGTCATCCAACTCCAAACGGTTTAATATGACTTCTGCATTAAAGGATTCCCCGGTATCGATTTTCTTATGAATCCACTCAAATCGATTGTACCCTGTTTTTAAAGCTGTTCTGAGTTTTTCATTTGCAGCGGTTAATGAATGTTGTCCGTCGGATTGTGAACGTGGCGATAAATCAGATGGATGCAACGAATAAAATTCTTCTTTTGTGGAGATTCCAAACAGGGAAAGTGTGGCTGGGTTGCATTCAAAAAAACCATTTTTTCCAAGGAGCATGACAGCGTCACTGTTGGAATCAAATAATGAGCGAAATTTTGTTTCAAGCCGCGTCATCTCTTCCACATTTTTGAGAAGAGCCCGCTTGTTCTCTTCCAATTCCTTTAGATATGTCTCTCTCTCAGCTTCAGCTTGCTTCATATCCGTGATATCGATATACGTTTCCAACAGACAGGATCGTCCACGAAATTCAAATGGAAGAACAGTTTTTAAGACGGGACAGGATGTTCCATCAGAACGAATGAGTGTGCGTTCAGCCTCGTCAACACGCATGCCAAGGTCTGTTATGGGGCAGCTCCCTTTTTTTGCACGACAAATAAATTTATGGCACTCCTTGCCGGTCATCGATTCCGGATTTGTTAGCGCCATATCCGCCGCGGCTTTGTTGACGAAGACGATTGCATGGGACTCGGTATCGACGATGATCAGGCCAACTTTGATTGAATCGAAAATATCCGTAAGATATTTGGTGTTTTGTACTTCGTTTTGGCGCAACTCCTTTATATCGCTTTTGAGCACTGCCAGTGTTTCTTCCACTTGTCGCAGTGGATGGGTGTTCGAAAACATGCTATCAACAGAGCAACTCTCTTCATCCAGTGCAGCATCCCAGAGCAAGTCACCGGATAACTTGTTGATTCCATCGATATCATTCTGTGATATAGTAAATTCGGTTTTGACCAAATCAGATGGATTGGTTCTCTGCTGAAAATAATCGAAGGCGTCTTGTACGGAAGGTGTGAATACGAAAGTTTGCTTCACAAGTGCGGAGAAAATTCGCAAAGTCGTGCGGGTAAATAAATTGGCGCCACAAATATATGTTTTTTTCGGGGTGCAGTTATATTTTGCATTTAATTCATTGAGCAGTTTTGCATAATATTTTCGTGCAGTCAACGAAGACTTTTTCACACCGCTATAGTCGACGATTCGGCATGATGCCGTGTTTCTGAGCCCGCCATATTCATAGACAGTACGGATCGATTTTTCCGCCTTTTGTGCATCATCCAGGTCGATGTCGCCCTGAATGGAGGAAAAGAAAAGTTGACCGGGAATGACGCCGCTTTTATAGGTAAATCCGGTTTCTGGATTTTTATATTCCCATTCGGATTTGAAGATGATATCTGAAAAATGGAACTGTTTTTGGCTTCCGGCTTGCCCTTCCTGTAAAATGCTTGTCGCAGTCCGGACGGCATCTTCATAATTTTCTGAAAAGTGTACCTGAATGGAAGAATCGTATTTCGTAAATGCGGAATTCACCAACGCCTGAACCCAGAGAGGTGAGTTCAGGTAGATAACGCCGGCAAAGTCGGATTCATGGTCCTGGAAATATTGTTTTTGCGCCCTAACGGCACTGTTGCTTGCTTTCCCTTTTAATTGGCTGTAATCGCGAATTTCTATGAAGGGTTTCCTGATGGCTGCTTTCGCAATAAACTGCTCCAGCAATTTATAATGCCGGTTGGTGTCAAAGTATGCGCTATCTCCCTCATTGCTGATATACAGAATAGCATCCCCAATTTTCCGCATAGTGAAAAAACAATTATCAGCGACTTTCACATTTGTAAAAGTTTCCAGTTCTACTACCGGTAAAGCGGTTTTCTCACAAAAGTATTTTCTTTTCCCATTTTGAAAAACTGGTAAGGTCTCGGGCACGGCTTTTCCTGAATTGCAGTTTTCACATTATCTTCTTATGTGTCTTATTTCATTTTTATCGGCAAAGCGAGCTTATTCTCCTGTTTATTCAGGATGTTTTTTTCAGAGCATGCTGAAAAACGTTCCATCAGGACAACTTTGGCAGATTTATCATTTCGAACCCGCTTCTTGCTCGACTGGAAAGCGCCTCGAAACAACGATTTTCTAAATCTGCCAAGGTCGTATTCGTTTTTGTGGACTGGATTTCAGGGAATGGGATTATTGGAGTGCACCCAGGCACTTCAAAGTGGATTGCTTGGGTGCATAGACTATTACAAGGAACTACTCTTTATGTGCTGTGAGCTCGGTGAATTGAATATTACGAAATGCAATACTCATTTCACGGTTGGCGTGCAACTGCAGTCCGATGGGGCCTTCGTCAACGGCAGTTTCCGATGTGTATTGCATAACCTGCTTGCCATTCAACCAGGAGGTGTATTGGTTGCCGACAGCTTTAATGCGTACGGTATTCCAGTCATCCAATCGCAGCAATTCCTTTATTCCCTCAGCTTCGACAGGATAGCCTTTGCCGCTGATGTACGGTGAACAGGTCATGTCACGTTTCAGGCTACCGGAGATGCCCAATTGAATTTGTTCGTGTTCTGTGCGCAGGAAAACGCCGGAATCGACTGTACCATCACCGAATTTAAAATCCAGTTCGATGGTAAAATCACGGTAGTTTTTCTCTGTCCACAGGATGGAGCCTTGTTTCTCCGGATCATTTTTGGCTGCGAGGATGCCATCGCTGATGGTCCACCAGACATTGTTTTCCGGTTCGGCCCAGTTTGTGTAGTCTGTGCCGTTGAACAGAGGTTGCAGTTGCGGTTCGGTTTGTTGCACGTCTTGTTTTTCTTGCGAACATGAAAAAAGCACCAGGGACAACAGGAACACGATAATGAGTTGTGGTCGCATAATTCTTCCTTTCCCGAATTAAGATTTGAGAACGCTTTCTGTGTATCTGAATTCTTTAGAATATGAAAAACACTGTTATGATTCAAGCGAAACAGATTGAAAGCGCCGTGCTTATCTCGCTATTTTACAATCAATGCTTTGCGAATCTGTACATGGCGGTCAGTCTCCAGTCGGTAAAAATAGAGCCCGGCCGCGTAATCCCGGGCGTTCCATTCGAATTCATGTCGACCGGCTGGCAACGATTTTTCTGCAAGCGTAATGACATGCCGGCCGAGTACATCAAAAATTTCCAATTTAACAAAACCGCTTTGCTGCAGGTCAAAACGAATCGTTGTCACCGGATAAAATGGGTTGGGGAAATTTGGAAATAAATTAAATGGATGTGTTCCCGTCAAGCCCTGTGCAACAGCGAGCGCTGGATCGCTTGCACCAGGTGTTCCATGCAGGATTGATGAGGCAGCCCAATTGCCCGGTTCCGCCGGATCACCGTTGGCGACTGCATTGGTCCAAACCAGGGAATAACCATCACCGTCGGCGGCCTCGGGCCACGGGATTTTGTCATCGTAGCGGAAACTTATTACAGTATCGCCCTGGGCGTCCACGAGTGCAATATTTTCACCGCTGGTGTCGAGCTGTCCGGAAAATTCACCGAAAGGGGCAAAAC
>QQUM01000405.1 GCA_008501545.1 Calditrichota bacterium | reverse complement strand
TATAAAGCTGCGGTATGCCGCTTTCGTCCAGAAGGTTACGCACAAACGCAACAGGTGGCTGCTCAGTTTTTGCATCGATGAATTTTGTCATCATAGCATAAAACCGTCGACTACTATGGCGGGCTTGTGTACTGAGCCCGGGGATGTCGTCGGCGAATGCCGTTACCTCGAAGATGGTGCATTTTTTGAGTAATGCATACTGGCTCAATTTCTGAATTGTCGTTTCACCGATTGCGCGGCGTGGAAAATTGATTATGCGTCGCAGGCTGATGGAATCCAGTGGATTCATGATGACACGCAAATAGGCGAGTGCGTCTTTAATTTCTTTGCGTTCGTAGAAACGCAATCCGCCAATAACGACATACGGCAAGCCATTGCGGCGCAAGCCATCCTCCAGCGCCCGGCTTTGAAAATTTGTGCGGTAGAGCAGGGCGATGTCCTGCAAACCAATTTCGTGTTCATCAATGGCTGATTTCAGCTTTTGTACGATAAACTCAGCTTCTTCGTAATCCGTTCCACTTTCCAGTATTTGAATTTTCGCACCAGGCTCGCGTTCAGTCCATAATTCTTTCTCGTGGCGACCGGCATTGTTCACGATGACCGAATGGGCTGCAGCGAGAATATTTTTGGTTGACCGGTAATTTTGTTCGAGCCGGAATGTCTGTGCTTCGGGAAAAGTCTTGTTGAAATCGAGAATATTGCGCAGGTCAGCGCCACGCCAGCGGTAAATCGATTGGTCATCATCACCGACCACAAAGACATTTTTGTTTTGTCCTGCCAGGAGCTTGATATACTCAAACTGCGCCCGGTTTGTGTCCTGAAATTCGTCAACAAGCAAGTACTTGAATTGATGTGTATAGCGTTCCAGAACTTCCGGAAATTCCTGAAATAAAACGACAGGCATCATCAGCAAGTCATCAAAATCGAGTGCATTGTTTTCGCGTAGAAATTTGAGATAACGTTTATAAACCTCTGCTGTGGCCTGCTCTAATTCGCTCGCGGCCATCTGGGCATATTTCTGCGGACCGACAAAAGCATTTTTCGCGTTGCTGATGAGGTGATGAACGGCGACAGGTTTAAAACGTTCGGTATTGACATGCAGTTCATCCATTATCAACTTGATGCAGCTCATCTGGTCCTGTGTATCATATATATTGAAAGCCCGTTGTAATCCGAGTTTTTCGGCTTCACGGCGCAGAATGCGTGCACCAATGCTGTGAAAAGTGCCGATCCAGGCATCCCAACCCAGACCGATACCCAGAGCGCCAAGGCGTTCTTTCATCTCACCAGCGGCTTTGTTGGTAAACGTCATCGCCATGACCTGGTGCGGATTGCATTTTTCTTTCGCTAACAACCAGGCGATGCGGTACGTCAATACGCGTGTTTTTCCACTGCCGGCGCCGGCGAGAACCAGCACCGGGCCATCATCCGCAAGTACAGCCGATCGCTGAGCAGTGTTTAAGCTTTGAAGTAAATTGTCAAGTTGATCGCGGATCACTTCTTTTCCATAGCCTTTCTTTTTTCGCGTGCGACACGTCGTCTCACTTTGTTGAATTCATGTTTTGCTTTGTTGTGCTGCTGCAGTGTCGTGCTGAAAACGTGGGATCCATCGCCCCTGGCAACAAAATAACGATACGGCACATCTGCCGGATTGAGCGCGGCGACGATCGCAGCGTGGCCGGGATTCTTTATCGGACCGGGTGGCAATCCGGCGTATTTGTATGTGTTGTACGGTGAATCTATCTGTAAATCTTTATTTAATAACCGGCGCGGCCCATCTGGAATTATATATTGAATCGTTGGATCTGCCTGCAGCCGTATGCCTTTTTGCAATCTGTTGTGGTATACACCGGCGATTATGGCGTGCTCTTCCGGCAGAATGGCTTCGCCTTCTATTATGGAAGCCAGTGTAATCATTTCATGCAACGAATAACCCAATGATTTGGCCTTCTCTTCAGCATCTTCAGGCAATCGCCGAAAAAACTGTTTGACTAAAATCCCGGCTGCTTCTCTCGCGGTTATTCCCCAATACATGCGGTATGTTTCGGGGAAGAGATAACCTTCAAGATTGGTCGCAGGTATGCCCAAATCTGCAGCAAATGTGCTGTCAAAAACCAGTTTCATAAATTCCGACAAGTCGACTTCAACCTTAGCTGCCAGAACAGATGCGATTTGTTTCGCAGTGCTTCCTTCCGGGAACGTTACTTTCTCTTCAATTTGACGCCCTTGCTTCAATAAGTGCAGTAACTCGTAATTATTGAGGCGCTGTGGAATATGAAACTTGCCTGCTTGCAGTTTGGTTTCATATCCACTTATCTTAGCAGCAATACGAAAGACGTTGGGATTTGAAATTGCATCTGCCTTATGTAAAATGGTCGCAATTTGTTGAATGTGTGCACCTTTCGGTATTGTGACCGTCACCGTGTCATTGTTATTGGATTTTAAAAAGACAAAGTAAGTCGCAAAAACGACTGCAAACACAACAAAAACGATGAAATACTTAATTGATTTTCCAAACATTTTCGATCCATCCTGGGCCGGTGTTACAATTTATCTGACGGACTCAGCTGAGTCCTCGAAATTCTGTTAACAAGCAATGAAAAGCCATCAACATTTTGCCTGTCAAGCATGCTGATGGCGAACTGCCGGAATTGTTATTTTTTTCTATAGAACTTATACACCAGAATCATCAAAGCGAGCAGATTCAGGATAAAAAGCAAAAAAAATGTGGACTTAATTCCAGTTGAAGGTGAAGCGCCCACTGGATTTTCCGGATGCAAAATCAATTTTGTGTTTGCATCGACCCACAGCATGACGGGTGCAATGGAAAAAAATATTATTCCGAGGTATCGGGTATTGCTCATCCAATCAGCTAAAATGAATATGGTACTTGCGTACAAAACGATTATCGCACTGGATTGATAACGCGGCTCTGCTAAAAATACTTCCCCCCAATTCACCTTCGCTGCAACGATACTTATCAAAATTCCAGCAACATAAAATATGAGTGAAATCCAGCCTGTTAACTGAATAAGCTTAAGTAAATTATCTCTTTTAATAAAAAGTGAAACCAAACCTGCACATGCAACGAGCAATAAACCGATTTTTCCTGCTTGCATTGCGGCAGCGTGAATATAAACATATAATATACCACTCCCAAGATTGGATTCGACCGGTGCAAAATAGAGGACTAGGCCTGCGGATACGATAATTATTTTCAGAGCAAGCCCAACCGGGAGTGAAAAATTCTTTTTTATGTTTGGCATCAGTATTTTTTAATTGGTCCCGTTTTGTAAAAAGTAAAAGAAATCATAAAATGAGTGCGTGTAAACCGCAACAGCCAGTCCGCGATGCACGAAAAGCAAACCTAAAATACACCCGGCAACAAAACGAAATGTAAACGACGACCAGGTAAAATATTCAAATGAAGCATAATGGAAGACCGAGAATATAACCGATGAAACAAATGTCGCAATCGCGATCTGCAGCCACCGTTTCGATCGCATCAACTGATTGAAAAAGTAGAGCAACAAGCCAAGCATGATCAGGCGAAACAGAATTTCTTCCCAAATACCTGCGGACAACGACATGAGGATTTGGGGCAGCATCGCTTCGAACTCTGCTAATCCTCCGGTTTGCAGGCTCAATATCTGGTTGGTAATGCTCGCTGTCACAGTTCCGAGCAAAGCGGCGTAAATGATACTTTCAAAAACAACCAGAAAATATGCTGATAATCCCGGAAATGTATAGTCTCGTTTGCGTGCATAAAGAACAATGATCAAAGTGGCCAACAGATAAACACCAAGAAGAATAACCGGTTCCCGAAGTCCTATTGCATAGATAAAATCTTTGAGAAATATTTCTGCCGAATTGCGGACTTCAAGAACCATATCCTGGTAGTACCAGCGAACCACGACTTCGTAAAAAATGATAGCGGGCATTACAGCGAGCATGCCAAATGCCAGGTGTTGTGTATTTTTATGATAATTAATCACTGGAAGTTCCACACGATGCGTTACAAAACACACCGGGCTAAATGTAAAGAGCGGGGACAAATTTTTCGTGAATGCCAGTCAGGTATTTGTCCGGGATACGATAAAAAAATGGTCTGATAAAAAGCAGACCACAAAAATTTTAAAGTAATTCTGGTACAATTCAAAACCAGTCAATATAGAGAACGGCGGGGGAAATGTCAATACGAAATTAGGCACAAATCTATACTTGAAGGGGCGATTTTCTATTGCAAAAAATGATTCACAAAATACAATCCTGTGAAGACCCGGGGATCGATGAGAATGCCGGCCCGGGATTTTTTTTCCAGCCAATCAAAGGTTTCCAAGAGCGGGACCTTGTGCACGACAATTGATTCTGTATCATCGCCGCCACCCTGGCCTGTTTGCCGGCAGTCGCGGGCGAGATAGTAATTCACAATTTCCGTGCTGGTTCCGGGACTGGTTGGTGCTGCCATGAGGTGGGTAATGTCATTAGATTCGTAACCGGCTTCTTCAAATAATTCACGTTTTGCTGCATCCACAAAGGCTTCATCACGGTAAGCAACTTCGTCGCCAGCCAATCCTGCCGGATACTCGATGACATCGTTGTGAAGAACGATGCGGTATTGTTCAATGAGAATGATTTCTTTTTCGGCTGTTACCGGGATAACGAGAACAATGCCTTTTGCGCGCACATTGTGGATGTATTCTTTGGACTGGTACTCTAGAAATTCGAGGAATTCACCCCGATGATGCACTGTGGCATCCCAGATATTTTTTAATTTCATTGCATTCCCGGTTTTCAGTTTTGATGGTTAAAAAAACAGATCACGCTTCGGAAACAGTCCGAAAACACCACCGGTGTGCCAGAAGAGCACGTTTTTCCCGGCAGGGATTTCGCCGCGTCGAATCAATTCTTTAAAGGCATACATGGTTTTTCCAGTGTAAACCGGATCGAGCAGAATGCCTTCAAGTTGGGCAACCTGTTTGATCACATTGATTTCATCGACACTGGAAAGACCATAACCTTTTCCAACGAAACCATCGATAATTTTTAATTTCTCTTGCTTCCATTGCAAATCCGGTGTGAATTTTTTTCGAAAGTCCGCGGCAATATCATTGACAATTGTATTAAAATATTGTGCATCATCACAAACGTTGACACCCCAGATTTCAAAATTTACATCAAGCATCACTGCACCGAGAAGCAGCCCGGCGTATGTGCCACCTGAACCAACCGCACAGAGCATGATGTCGATATCAATTTTATCTTGTTTTAGTTGGCCCAATGTCTCTTCCAGTGCAGCCACATAACCCCACGCACCAAGCGAGGTGGAACCGCCTTCCGGGATGACAATGGCTTTTTTACCATTTTGTGCATATTCTTCAGCGATTCCCGCCATGACGTTCAAGTTGTCCTCATACTGCTCGGGTGTCACATAGGTTGTGTCCGCATCGACGAGTAAATCGATCAATAAATTTCCATCGCGGGCGGATGTGTTGCTACCCCTGAGAACAACATGACTGTGCATGCCCAGTTTTGCCGCAGCTACAGCGGTTGCCCGCGCATGGTTGGATTGAATCCCGCCGCAGGTAATCACCACATCGGCTTGTTTATTTACAGCATCAGCGAGAAGAAATTCCAGCTTGCGAATTTTATTGCCTGACAAGCCAATTCCTGAGAAATCATCGCGCTTGATCCAGATGTTGGGACCTTCAAATGCCGATGCCAGGCGCTCCATCGGCTGAATTGGAGTTGGCAGGTTAGCAAGGCGAAGGCGTTCGGGATACGTAATTTTCATTCACTACCTCCACAATGTGTTGTTAATAAAGTTCATGCCGGTTTTCATATATTTTAACGATTGCGTCGCAAATTTGATCGATGGTTTTTTCATCATTCAGGAGAACGGCTTGCGGAAGCCACAATGCTTCTTCATAGCACGCCTTGTGCGTGTTTTGGAGCTGCATCGTGCCCATATCGATGGTGTCGTGCAACAATTGTGAAAACGGACCAAAACTCTTGTTTTTGAAGATCG
>QQUM01000747.1 GCA_008501545.1 Calditrichota bacterium | reverse complement strand
ACACGAGTATAAGCGACTATGGTTTTTACCGCAAACAAGTGCGACTGGAAATAAATGCAGATTTTAAACGGGTGCGTGAACATTGGCTGAAATATGCCGGCGCTGTGGCGGATTTTTCACACAAAGCGTATGATCAATATCTCAAAGCGAACAGAATTAAAGAAGGAGTTAAAAACTACGCTGGTGATATTGATATGCTGATTTGGTGGAAAGTGAAAAATGGGGAATTGGTACGCGGTGATTCGGGTGTGCCGTAGGGAAGTTTTCTCTTTAATCATTGCAATCAGGTGGTTATCCAGCCGGAACCGGAATGAAACGATTCTGGCTGGATGATTTGGCAATTCGACTGGATTAAGTCGATCCGTCCTTGCGTAATACTTTTCTCGCCTTCAGAAACATACCGACACCAATCCCGGAAAGAATGAGACCGGCAACGGTGTTTGTCTGTTTTCCGATTGTTGTGTCTGTGAATACCACAGCAATTAATACAACAATGCCAAAAAATAAGACAAACAATCCCAAGACATTGTTAATTTGTGCATTTTTTATTTTTTCTGCATGTTCTTCCATCGTTTCATTCCCTGCTTAAAAAATATAATAAACCAAACTGATAAAAATCAGATCGCCAAGTGCCCAGATTTTTATGTTGTGGTACCATTTAATTTCTTTCAAACCTTCGTACATGTAATCCTTCGGGACAAACAAAACAAGGACGCCTATTAGTGCGAAAAGTATGAGAAAAATACTTTTTGCCACGCCAATCGGAATGCCTGCCAACCAGTTGAAATTAAGCATTTGTTCCTCCTTGCAGTTCTGCCTTTTTCGTTCTTTCGGCCAGCCTGTAAACAAGCCCCATTAGTTTGTCATCTTTATATGGCGTCGTTAGCAAACTTACAACAATTGTCACGACGAGGCCGACAACAAAGGACCACCAGGAAACATAGAGAAATGGATCCTGAATTGTGAAGAATTGATCGCTGAAAATATGCAGGATAGCAGAAGAGAAAATCCCGATGACCAATCCGGCTAAACCACCCCATTGTGTGGCGCGTTTCCAAAAAATACCGAGAAAAAGGAGTGCGAATATCGGGCCCTGGAAAAATGATAAAAAGGTTTGGATTGCGACGTAGATTCCTGGAAAACTGCTGCTGACCGGCGCAGTGGCAATACCGAAGAGTAGAATAATTGCTGTCACGATTTTACCAACCATGAGGTAATGGTGATCTGTCCCATCTTTTTTGATGTAAGGTTGATAAATATCCTTTGTCCACAAAGTGGCAGTGGAGTTGAGCATCGAATCAAGACTGGACATCAAACCGGCGAAAAATGCTGAGAACATCAATCCGATGAGGCCGGGGGGCAGGAATTCCTTAATCATAAGCGGCAGTGCTTTATCTCCGTCGTCAAGATCTGGAAGCATCACGATTGCAACGAGTCCCGGAAAGAGGACCAGTACCGGTATAAACATTTTAAGAAATGCGGCCATAACCATACTCATCTTTGCATGCCACTCGTTTTTCGCCGTCAAACAACGCTGCACCACGGTCTGGTTACCAATCATGTAAGCATTGGCCATAACAAAAGTGAGACCGAAGAGAATCCCGGTCCAGGGAAAAGGCGTTGGCGTATCAGTCGGTTGAATGAGTTCGAAATGATTTTTATACTCAGGTCCCATGGCCGTTATTTTTTGCACCATGGCATCCCAGCCACCAACGTGATAAAACGCCAGAAAAACCAGTGTGAAACCACCGACAAACATGATGATCATCTGCACGACATCTGTCATCACGACGGCGGTGATGCCGCCAAAGAATGTGTATATTCCAACGACGCCAGCAGTGAGCAGGATGGATAACCAAACCGGCCAACCCATAATCGCTTCGAGAAAAACTGCGCTGGCCCAGAAAAGTACGCCGAGATTGAAAGCAAAGAAAATAATCCAGGTTAGTGAAGCGAGTGTGCGCACCTTGCTGTTGTAACGGCGTCCAAGGTATTCGGGAATTGTAAAAATTCCGGCTTTCCAAAAATAAGGTACGAAAATGAAGGCGGCCAGAAGCATCGCTGGTACAGAACCGATCCAGTCGAAATTGGCAGGGGAGATACCAAATCGGTAAGCCTGTCCGGAAACCCCGACAAAATCCAGGGCGCCAATATCGGAGACGACGACAGACATCGCGATGGCCCAGAATGGCATGCTGCGGCCCCCGAGAAAATAATCGGTTGAACTACTGACAAATTTTTTAAAATAAAAACCCAGCCCCAGCATCCCCGCCATGTATGCGACGACAATAAAATAGTCTATTCCATGAAGCACAGTTGTTTTCCTCCTCTCAAAATGAATTTGGCTTTATTGACCGGTGTGTTATTTCAAACGTTTTCGGTTTTACGGCAAGTGGTTAATTCGCAGATGGATTCCCTCATAGAAAAAATTGTTTTTACTTCTATCTGTGTGGTAGCGTTATCATTTGTGTTGTTGATCTCGTGTAAAAGGAGATCGACCGCTTTTTGTCCCATCTCTGAGAGTGGGTGAGAAATTGTCGTCAGCGGACAGGCCAGGAAAGGCGTAAATAAATCATCGGTATAAGCGATAATCGACAGTTCGTCTGGCAGTTTTATATTGAATTCCTTTATAGCCTTCAGTGCGCCGATGATGATGCGGTTTCCAGATGTGAGCAACGCGGTTGGGGGGGAAGCAAGGGAGAGCAGCATTTTTGTCGCCTCGTAGCCGTCTTCCGCCGTAAAACTTTTACCAGCGATGAGTTCAGGATCCTGGGCGATTCCACAAGCTGCAAGACCTTCGAGATAGCCTTGTAATCGCAGTTGAATTGTTGAGATTTCAGGGCGACCACGAAGAAAAGCGATGCGTTCATGTTTCAGTTTGTGAAGTGTTTTTACGGCGTCGAAGGCTGAGGATTTATTGTCACTGAAGACGGCATTGGCTTTGAAGTTGGAAAAATAACGATCGATGAGCACAAAAGGAATTTTCTTTTCTCGCAAATCGAGAAGATGTTTTTCATTGTTTTGGCAGGTTGCGATGATGAGACCATCCACACCACGGTTTACAAGATTGCGGACGTATTTTAATTCTTTCTCAATATTTTCATTCGTATTGCAAACGACGAGATTGTAGCCGGCATTGTAACTGCTCATTTCAATACTGCGGGAAATTCCGGAAAAAAAGGAATTTGAGATGTCCGGAATGATGAGGCCGATCGTTTGGGTTTTTCTCAGGCGGAAGGCGCGTGCGAGCTCATTTGGTTGATAATCAAGTTCTTTGGCTATGGCGAGTATGCGTTTACGCGTTGCATCAGAAATCTTGACAGTTTGATTGTTGTGCAAGATTCGGGATACAGTCGATGGATGAACACCTGCTTTGCGGGCAATATCGCGTAGGGTGGTTGCCATATTTTGTGGTTATCTTGTTAAGATTAGATTGGCGCAATCGATTGCCCTCAGAATAGCAAATTTTTTGAATACTTGCAATAGTTTTATGCTGTACTTGTGTTTGCAGATTTTTTTCGTTATAATTGCAGCCAAATTATTTGGAAATATTCGCTGGATCATATTGTTTGCAAGACCTGCGCGTTGAAATGCAGATTCAAGTAAAATTTTCATGCAAACAGGGAGCATGGCATGCGGGATGTCTCTTTAATACTGGATATCGGTAAATCGAACACACGGTTATTTCTCTTTGATGAGAATTTGGAAATAGTCCTTGGAACCCGTGTCCACATTCCACTTCTGCCGGGTGAAAACGGCATGTTTTTTGACGATTTTGAATCGATATTTAATTGGTTTCTCCGCCAGGTTAAAATAATCGCAGATGATCGGGAGTTTTGCATCCGGGCTATTAATGTTTGTTCCTTCGGTGCAACGATTGCGCACATAGATAAAAATGGTGAGCTTGCATTTCCCCTCATTGCCTATACTTCAAAAACATCAGGTGAAATCGATGCTGCATTTAAAGCCTGGATAATGGAAATACCTGGTGGAAGCAAACGTCTCGGAACACCCGTACTCTCCGGCTTTTTGAACGTCGCAAAACAACTATTCTATCTCAGGCATGAGAAACCGGAAATTGCAGAAAACGTCCGTTTTTCTCTTTTCCTGCCGCAATATTTTATCTACAGATTGACCGGCGCAAAGGTCAGCGAAGCAAGTTGTTATGGCACACATACCTGCCTGTGGGATTTCGATATGATGGCGCCCAGCTTTGATGTGCTGAACAGATTAGGCTGGCTCGAAAAAATGCCCAAACTGAATAATCCATTAAATTTATCGCAATTGCACCCGGATTTTCGCAAGCTTTTTCGTACTACCAAATCGCTGACAGTGGGGGCCGGCGTACACGATACGGCTGCTGCACTTTCCGCCTATTGGCAAAGCACGGAAGATGAGTTTGTGCTTCTTGAAACCGGTAGCTGGAATATTGCGCTGAATCCATTTGCCGACTTTTCACTCAGTGATAAAGATTTGGCTAGCGGTACACGGTATTATTTAACACCGCATCTACAAATCGTTCGTGCATCCCGTCTCTTTGCAGGGCGTGAGCACGAATTACAAGTCGAGCGTATCGATTCGCACTTCGGTACGCAGCCTGTAACGCCCGAAAAATCCCTTACGGAATACCTGCAAAAATTTTTCGCAAATCCTTCACTCGGAATGCTTGCCGCACATAACATGGCTGGAACCGGTCCCTTCCCAAATATAACCGCTTCCGAATGGGATTTAAGCGTTTTTGAGTCAGCCGAGGAAGCCTATGCCCGCTTGTGTTTGGACCTTGCCGTGCTGACTGCGTATTGTCTTGAAAATGTCAATCACAACGAAGTGCAGCGCTACTTTATCGATGGCAAATTTGCGCAGAATCCCTGGTTCGTGAAAATACTTGCGATGCTCTTACAGCCTAATGAACTTTACACTTCTGATTTGCAGGAGGCGAGTGCGACCGGTGCTGCAATGGCCGTTCATCATTTCTGGACTCCCGAGCCGGACATTGTTCCGCAAGTTACATTCAGCAAAATTGAAGTGGACCATATCGCGGGATTGCGAGTTTATGCAGAATGGCTGCTTTCCTATTATTCTGATTTACACGGATAACTTTTATTTTCAACAAAGCCTTAAGCTAATGAACCTTTTCCAACAACAATACGGCGATGGTGAACCTGCTATTATCATTTTGCATGGGATACTTGGCTCGGCACGAAACTGGCACAGTGCTGCCAAGATTTTAGCTGAAAAAAAGCGAATTATCGTCCCGGATTTGCGAAATCACGGCCGCTCCCCACACACTGAAGTACACGAAATCAATGCCCTTGTTGATGACATCCTGGAACTGCAGCAGAAAACTGACGCTGCACCCGGTGTTATAATGGGGCATTCGATGGGTGGTTTGATTGCATGTGAAGCTGCATTCAGATCACGTGAAACAGTGCGCGCTTTAATTGTCATCGATGTTGCGCCGCGTGAACACCGTGGGAATGTCGTCAGCATTCTCGATACAATGAAAAAAGTAGAATTGCATAAGTGTGAAAATAAAAGTGATGTCGATTCCCGCCTTGCCCTGACAATTGCCGATCCACTCATACGGCAGTTTGTTCTAACCAATCTTGTGCAGGATGACGGATTTCATTGGCGGATTAATTTACCTGCTTTGTATGCCTACCTTCTCGCTTTGCGCACCTATCGCCCTGCCGATACGGATTTTTACGATGGACCGACACTTTTTCTGCGCGGTGAACGATCTGATTACATTACGGATTCGGATTCGGAGGTGATTCTTCAGCATTTTCCACAAGCGCAAATTATCACAGTACCTGAAGCTGGTCATTGGATTCATTATGACAATCTGCCTGTACTCGTGGATGAAGTGCAGCGTTTTTTGCAGAGTATAGAGTAGCGGTTAAAGAGCCCCTTTTATTTCTTCCAAAAATGTTCCCAGCCAATCGCGAACCTGTTGCTCCAATGGATCAGCCAGCGTGTGTAAAAAAATCCCTGTATTTTCGATAAGACATCCAGCCTGATTTTCAATGAGATAC
>QQUM01000660.1 GCA_008501545.1 Calditrichota bacterium | reverse complement strand
CTATGAACTCTGGTCGGATGTCAACGGCACACGACTTTACACCACGACTTCGGATCCGGATCTCCAGATCGACGCTTACTTCAGCGGCAACTCGGCATACGTCATTCTCAATAATCTTTATTTTGAAGACAAGGAAATCGGCGTCAATTTGATTGATGCGGGCGATAATGCCGTGCAAAGCATCAACATGAGACATTTATATCTGCAGGGTGGCGAGGTGGTGTTGGATGACGAAACTTTGGCGTCTGATCAGACCACGGTGACCATCAGCGATGAAGCCGCGATTATTTTAAAATACACATTCGAAAACCCAATTAGCCCCGCCAATCAATGCGACGAGGTGAAATATTACGCCGATGATTATTTCCGGGAAATCACTGCCGGGCAGCCGGAACAATTTAATATCAACAACGTTGCCCTCGGCGATACTGGCGCCGCAGTATTGCGATTAGGCCTGGGACGGGCGCATGGGCGTTCATTGCAGCCGATCGTTACAGTGAATGGCGCAACGCTTCCGGTTCCGGAAAATTTTATGGGTTACGATCAAAAACCGCGCGAAACCTTTTGGGGCGTGATTGATGTCCCTGTGCCTTATGATGTCTTGCAGGCAAATAATGCTGTTTCAGTGGGATTTGTCGACAATGGCGGACATATCAGCAGTGTTACAATGCGCGTGTTCAATTTTAATGAAGACAGCATTTCTTCCGTGGGAAGTGAAAGCAATAAAGTCGAAACGGTTTACCCTAATCCGGCAATAAATTTTTTAAATATAAATTCTGTGAAACAGATACACCGTGTTCGAATATTTAATACCATTGGCCAGGAACGCAAAATACAACGAAATATGGACAGGATTGATATTTCGTCGTTGGCGGCGGGTGTTTATTTGTTAAAGATTGAGTTTGTAGGCGGCGGTTCTTCTGTGGTGAAGTTTACTAAAATCAATAGATAGTAAAAGATGCACTAAAAAAGTGTTTTAAAATTAAGATAAATTTTCTATTTTAAATACCAATTGTACTTTACCGAGAAAGCATAAATGCAATCGCCAAGCACTTCACTAAAATTTTTTGCAATCTTGAACCTGAAATTAGCCAGATTTGTATAAAATTCACACATTAATACTGTTCAAATTAAATCTGAAATTGATTTACAGCACTATTTATTAACCAATCTAACTAACGTAAGAAACTTTATCGAGAAAGGAGGCATGAAAAACAGTATTTTGTGTTGTTTTATTTGAGCATGAAGTGGAATCAGAAATAAAAAGAAAACTTTTTGATGCTGCTTCTACCAAACCAACCTTTTTACGGAGGAACAATGAAATCCAACAAATTTCTTACCACGCTTCTTTTTGTTACACTGCTACTTTCAGGCTTTGCCTTTGCCCAAGACGCAACCGTTCCGGTATTCAACCCGGCCATCGCTGTTGACGGCTTGTTCGATGCCGCCTGGGCTGAAATCGAGGGCTATGAGATCAAAAATGTATGGGACGCCGCTGGTCTTGTTGAAAGTGAAGATGACTGCTCCGGAGAATGGAAAGCCTTTCACGATGCAGACAATTTCTATATTATTATCAAGGTAAAAGATGATGTCCTGAACGATGACAGCGATGGCGTTGATGAGCATGATGACAGCTTTGATGTCGTCTTTGACACCGACAACGGTGATGAAGGCGCCTTGACCGATCCGAATCCGGAAATGGATGATTTCATGCTGACCCTTGAATATTCATCAACTGGTGTTGCAGGAATTGCAGGCGCAAAATGGTCATTCGCCACACTTGATGTGACAGGTATTAAAGCTCGATGCACAGACACTGAAGATGGCTACATTATGGAAGCCTCCATTCCATTAATCAACCTCGATCTCGTTGGCGATGAGACCATCGGTTTTGGCGTGCGCATAAATGATGACGATGATGGTGATACCCGCGATGGTCAGGTGACCTGGTTTATCAATGATGATTCCGGACATGGCTGGAATAACATGACCGACCTCGCTGATGTTGAACTTACCGCAGACGAAAAACTGAATATTCCTGATATCATGGTTCCTGAAGTCGCACCCGTTATCGATGGTGTAATTGATGACATTTGGAAAGTTGTGCCTGCCAATGCGGTTGCCAAAGTAGCCCTCGGCCCGGAACTCATCGATGATGAATTCGATTATGGCCCAACCTGGAAAGCCCTGCATGACGACACCTACTTCTATGTGCTCATGGAGCAAACGGATGATATTCTGATGGAAGACTCTGAGGGCGTTGATCACAATGATGAATTCATGGACGTTGTTTTTGATACCGACAACGGCGATGAAGGTCCCCTGACCGATCCGAATCCGGATACAGATGATTATATGCTGAAGTTCGAATACTCATCAACAGGTGATGCCGGTTTTAATCCTTACACCTGGTCATTCGCTTCACTTGATATTACTGGCGTTCTCGCAAAATGCGCTGAAACAGATGCTGGTTATCTCATTGAAGTTGCCATTCCATTGGAAAACCTTGATCTGGTCGGTGACGAGCTGATCGGTTTTGGTTTGCGCGTTGGCGATGACGATGATGGCGGTGAAAGAGATACACAAGCATCCTGGTGGATTACACCGGATGACACCTGGAACAGCATGGCCGACCTTGCTGACGTTCAGTTGGTTGCTGATATTGTCTCTTTACCTGGCGGAACAAGTGTGGAAGAAGAAGCAGTTGCGGTTGTAAGCGACTATCAACTTTCTCAGAACTATCCAAATCCATTCAACCCGACAACGACTATTGAGTATGCTCTCCCGAGCGCATCCAGTGTTCGTTTGGTTGTGTACGATCTGGTGGGTAGAGAAGTGGCCACATTGTTCAACGGCCAGCAGTCAGCCGGAACCCATTCTGTGATCTTTGATGCTTCCCTTCTTTCAAGCGGCATTTATTTTTACAGACTTGAAGCAGGCGCTCATGTCGTCACAAAGAAACTCGCTTTTATGAAGTAAATGGTTTGATAAAGTCCGCCTGCTTAAAAGGGGTGGGCTTTTTATTTGGATTTATAAAAAAACATTACTTTTACCACTTAGCATCCTGAGTGTTTCGCCCGCTTTTGGGGCGTATCGAAGGGGGTGCGGTCTTCGATACGTCCGCACCCCCTTCGATAAACTCAGGACGCAGCTTCGATACGCCCCGGAAAAGCGCCGGGGCTACTCAGGATGCTATGCTATTATCCCCCAGCAAGTTCAGAAGGAAGTAGAATGTCTCATTCAAAATTGGATTCACCTCACCGTCGTCATAATCCTTTAACCGACGAATGGGTATTGGTCTCACCGCATCGCACCAAACGCCCCTGGCAGGGGAAAGTTGAATCTGCTTCCAGGGAACTGCGACCGCAATTCGATCCTACATGTTACCTGTGTCCAGGAAACGATCGCGCAGGCGGACATAAAAATCCGGTATATGAGAACACTTTTGTGTTCGATAACGATTTCGCTGCACTGCTACCTGATTCTCCAGCGGAGACGGTCGAAAATGAATTGTTAATGGAAGTTGACAGTGTTGTCGGCACATGCCGTGTGGTTTGTTTTTCACCGCGACACGATCTGAGTCTTGCTGAAATGCAGGAAGAGAACATACGCAAAGTGGTTGATTTGTGGGCGGGGCAAATTGATGAGCTGGGAAACGATTACACCTGGGTGCAAGTCTTTGAGAACAAAGGCGAAATCATGGGTTGTAGCAATCCCCACCCGCACGGGCAGATTTGGGCCAGCAACAGCCTGCCGAACGAGCCATTCAAGGAAAACAGAGAGCAGCAACGCTATTACAAGAAACATAATGCAAACTTGCTTTTGGATTATCTTAAAAAGGAATGCAAAGCCAAAGAGCGTATCGTTGTCGAGAATGAGCATTGGGTTGTGCTGGTGCCTTTCTGGGCGGTTTGGCCATTTGAGACACTGCTGCTACCGAAGCGACATGTTTTGCGATTGCCTGATTTGAATGACGCCGAACGCAATTCGTTGGCCAATATTCTGAAACGTCATTTAACTCGTTATGATAATCTATTTGAAACTTCCTTTCCATACAGCATGGGTTGGCATGGCGCGCCAACAGATAATAATGAATATAACCACTGGCAGTTGCACGCTCATTTTTACCCGCCATTGCTACGGTCGGCGACGGTAAAGAAATTCATCGTCGGTTACGAGATGTTATCGGAAGTTCAGCGAGATATTACACCGGAGCAAGCTGCAAAACGTCTGCAGGAATTGTCAGAAATCCATTATCGAAAAGCTTCAAAATGATTAGATTACAAGAATATTTTGAAAACGGGCTGAACCAGCTCAAGCTTGTAAATACATTGACCGGCGAACAGGTTAATATATTGCCGCAATTTGGCGCCAATGTAAATGAATTGGTTTTGGCGAAAAACTCGCGTTGTTACAATTTGCTGGATGGAACAAATTCACGCGATAAGCTGGTTGGCAATGCTGTTTATAAAGGTGCGAAGCTGGTTCCCTGTCCGAATCGTGTTGCAAGCGGTCAATACGAATTCCGGGGACAAAATTATCAGCTTGCATGCAATGAGCAAGCGTTAAATAATGCCCTGCATGGCTTCATCTATGACAAACCATTTTCAGTAAAAGATGTTGATGGATCTAAAAATGAAGCGACACTGACGTTGGTCTATAAATATGCAGGTGATATCGCCGGGTACCCCTTCCCCATGGACATCGAAATTGAACTTACTTTGTCTGAAAAATATGGATTCTATTGCAGTACCAAAATCACGAATACAGGCACAAATCCAATGCCCATCGGAGATGGCTGGCATCCTTTTCTGACATTTCACAAAAAAGTGGACGATTTGCAACTTAAATTGCCTGTACAGCAGAAAATTGCTATTGATGAGCAAATGATCCCAACCGGCAAGCTGCATGACTACACCGAATTTACTGAGTTACAGCCTATTGCTTCCACCGTTTTTGACACGTGTTTTACTGTAAAGGACAGTGATGAAACGTACCAGTCAACTTTGTTGCATGATCCGGAATCAAACGTGACGATAAAACTATGGCAAGAAACAGGTTTGGGAAAATACAACTATTTACAGGTCTACATACCACCAGACCGCAGCTCTATCGCCATTGAGCCCATGACCTGCAATGTGAATGCATTCAATAACGGAGATGGGTTAATCGTTTTGGAAGCGAACCAACAATTTGAAGCCGCGTATGGCATTCGGTTGGTTTGATGTTTAAATACACATTCACAATTGCTGTTTTAAAATTGTTTATAGATTTAAATCCCCTCAAAAGATGCCAAATAGCCAGTTTTTAAGTGAAATTACACATATAAAAAAGATTTAGAGTATGAATAATCTTACAAACGCCCTCAAAATCCTCCATGGAAAAAATAACGAAACTGTAGAAAAGCATCGAAACCGCTTCTCCAAACTCAAAGAAATTTGCACGCAAAAATTTGGCGATCTCGACCTCCATTATTTCAGCACACCCGGCCGCACAGAAATCGGTGGCAATCACACCGACCACAATCACGGCCGCGTATTGGCTGGCAGTGTTGATCTGGATTCAATCGCAGTCGCTGCAAAAAATAATGAAAACCGCGTGGTATTGCACTCGGAAGGATACAATACATCGTTTGTGATTGATTTGTCGCAACTGGCAGCAGTGCAGGAAGAGCAGGAAACGACTTATGCTCTGATTCGCGGTATCGCAGCGCGTTTCAAGCAACTGGGCTATGAAACTGGTGGCTTCAATGCCTGCATGTGCAGTGATGTGCTGCCCGGTTCGGGTCTGAGTTCATCCGCATCTGTTGAAGTGCTGATTGGCTCGATATTCAACGCTTTGTACAATAATAGCAGCATTGCACCGGAAGAATTGGCTAAAATCGGCCAGTACGCCGAGAACGAATATTTCGGTAAACCTTGCGGCTTGATGGACCAGATGGCCTGTGCTGTGGGTGGCATTATCGCTATCGATTTTAAAGACCCGCAGAAACCAATCGTTGAAAAAGTGGATTTTGATTTTGCTGCACAGCATTATA
>QQUM01000336.1 GCA_008501545.1 Calditrichota bacterium | reverse complement strand
TGATGCCGCCGCCTGTGACGATCGATGGCGAATCCATGTCGCCCGGCGGCAGAACGACAACCTCGTGATTGTCCAGATCATAAAGCAAAGTGTGAATTCGGCGCCCGTCTTTCCAGATGTTCCAGTGACGGTAAAAGAGCTGGTCAGTAACATGGGCGTTCATCGGGCCACCGGCGATATCCTCATTGATTTGCTCGCTGCATGCCGCATCGGCGCCGCATTCGGGAAAGACTTCCGCGGTGAAGATGAGCTTTTTCCCTTTTTGTGCAACGATCGGATCGCTGATGCCGAGACCGAAATCCGTCAGTTTCGTCGCCTCACCCCCATGAACGGGCAGTCGCCATAATTGCACGCCATCTTCCCGGGTGGAGAGAAAGTAAATTGCGGTGCCGTCGCCCGACCAGCGCGGGTGGAAATCTGCGGCATCGTTTGTGGTCATTTGCCGGAGTTTGCTGCCATTGGTCTTCATCATATAAATTTCAGTACTGCTTTTGCCATTTTCCAGATCAGTCTCGCTGGCATAAAAAACAATCGATTGGCCATCCGGCGAAAAGTGGAGATCGTAAACATTTTTGATTTTGTACAAATCGTCCAGGGTAAAAGCGCTCTTTTGCGCGGTGAGGGGAAGGGTGATGCAGAGTGATAAAAAGATGATGATTAGTTTTTTCATTTTTTGCTCCGGTAAGATTTTTAGATAAAGTCCGAATATCCTAATCACTGTGTATGTGAAAATTGACGCCTTAGCCAATATGCTAAAAGGTTAAATTTAAAAAGTCAATATACAACCAAACGCCAGCAAATCCTAACATACTTTTCCACAGTTTTTTACTAACTTGAACCTGAATACTGGGCATTCCAGCGATATTTACTTCTCCGTAATTCCGGCACATTGTTTTACGAATGCATCCATCTATATTGTAAAACCGCTCCGGTTAAATGTAACTCTTCTGGGTATCCATCAGGACCTTCATGATCAAAATTCGATCTATTTAAATTGTATAACGCCGAGCCGCAGTGGCGCAGAGATGCGCAGAGAATTTTTATCTCTCTCTGTGTATCTCTGCGCCACTGCGTCTCCGCGTTTATAAATATTTTTTTACAATAAACTCGCCACCTAAAATTCAACCCGCCACGCAGCATCCGATATTATCAATTTCACCGGATTGAGCCCAAATGGCTCAGGCACAATATTTTTCTTAAAATGCATCAATTCCATCTCCACCGGTTCAACACGAATGGAGACAAAGTTTTCGCCCCGGGAACCACCGGGAAAGAATAAATGCCACGAATTTTTCCATTGCTTGCGCCTTTCCTGCATGTCCTCAACGAGTGTTGCTTTGCCATAAAGAATTAAATTGGCATTGTCGCCTTCGTCACCAAAGGCGATTGTCACGTTGGGATTCTTTTTGATTTCAGCAACTTTTCGCAGCTTTGGATCCGTGCCAAACCAGACGACGAATGAGTCAGGTTCCACGATCGGTTGTACCATGCGTGCGCTTGGCCAGTCCCGCTCGCTGTGGGTAATCAAATAGCAATATTTTGCTTTCTGCATTAAGGCACGTGCCGAGGCGAGGCAGTGATCCAGGGATGGATCAAATGCATTTTGTACTTTCTTTTTGTAGGAAGATAAGAGTTGTCGTCCGAGTGTTTTCTTCAGTTTTTTAATCATGATTTTCCTTCCAGCAAGTAACTGATTTTAATAAATATCCAAAAATCCAAAAGTCCAAATATCCAATTCTCCAGATTTCTCCCACTCTCGTACTCCTACTCCTTCTCGTACTCCTACCCGGTTTTTAAAAATCCGATTACGAGTACGAGTACGATTAAGAGTATGAGTATGAATTTGAATCTCGATAAATTCATTTCTTGCACGATTGTGCCGGTAATTACTTTAACACAAATCTGTGAATTTTTTTTTACGCTTTTTTTCTCACGAATTCCAGCCTTTTTTCGATGATTCATAACAAAAGATCATACGAGACACATTTGTACTGTTCGCCTGATCGGGCTATGGATCATTAAAAACAATTCGTGGAGAACTTTGCGTTGCGTTCCGATTCCCTTCTCTTCATTCTTTTCTCGATTATCTTGATTTCGCCGCTCTTTTCGCAAGAACATTCCCTCATTTCATTCAGCGTTGGCACACTCGGTATCGATGACAATCAAAAAGCCGTCGAATACCGTTTCGAGTATCGCGCTGCCCCGAAATTGAAAGGCTTCTCCCCGACACTCGGGTTACAGGCAACCTCCCACGCCTCGCTCTATAGTTTTATGGGCTTCAGCCGCGATCTGCGTTTGGCGAACGGATTTTGCCTTGTTCCAAGTCTCGGCATCGGTGCCTATCATCGCGGCGATGGAAAAAATCTCGGTGGACTCATCGAATTTCGTTCCGGACTGGAACTTGCATTTGAATTAGGGATGCATGCCCGTGCCAGTGTTGCCGTCCACCATCTTTCCAACTCCAGCATTTATCCACACAATCCCGGTGTTGAATCGATTGTGTTTTCCTATTGCTTTGTTCGCAATCAGTAGTGGCTATTTTTTTCATAAACCGCCGCAGCTTTCCCGAGACAAAAATCTTTTTTTCTGCATTTCCATTTGTTGCGAAACGTACATAAATTCCCTATAATTGTGCCGCCCTTTTTAGTAACTGATCGACAAACCCGAAGTGCATTCGTCGTATTGCGAATGGTTGATTTATTCAATCATGTTTGATTGGTCAAAAAAAATTCGTGTAGATTCGTGTAATTCGTGGATACAATTACACTAATCTACTATTATAAATTCAGGTGGATCAATGACGAAACATATCCAAAATTGCGAGACAATTCTTTTCATGGGGGATAGCATAACAGACTGCGGACGACGCACAGATCCGATGGGACTGGGGAACGGATTCGTCCGGCTTTTCCACGATCTCGTGCTTGCCCAAAAGTCAGAAATTGATATCAAAATTATCAATCGCGGCATCAGCGGCGAGACGGTTGTCGACTTGCGTAAACGCTGGCCGATGGATGTCATTGAGCATCAACCGGATTGGCTGTGCCTGCTCATTGGCATCAATGATATACACACCTGTTTGAATAAAGAAAAGCGCGCTGTGAGTCCCGAAGCTTACGCACAAACCTACCGGGAAATCATGGAGAAAACGCGGCAAGAGCTGCCATCCTGCCAAATCGTTCTCGTCGATCCTTTTTATATTTGTCAGCCTGCTGGCGCAGATAGTTTTCAAAAATCAGTACTCAGGATTTTACCGGCGTATCACAGAACGATTTCCGAAATGCAGACAGCATTTCAAACAGCCCGGCTGCAGCTGCACAACCGTTTTGCTGAGTTGCTACAAAATCAAGAAGCCGAAAAGTACTGTCCCGAGCCGGTTCATCCCAACGCAACAGGTCACATGGTGATTGCACTGGAAATATATAAAGTTCTATGTGGCGGGAAGGACTAATGCTCAATTTTGTGCTTTATGCGATAACTGCCTTCATCTGGGGTTCCACATGGTTGGCAATCAAATACCAGCTCGGTGTCGTCGATCCGCTTGTGTCTGTGGCTTATCGGTTTTTATTGTCTGCAGTTCTGTTACTGATTTATTGCCGCATCGCACGATTGAATTTGCGCTATACTTTACGGGATCATGCCCACATCGCATTGCAGGGCTTTTTGCTTTTTGGTGTGAATTACTGGTTTGTTTATACCGCGGAAATGGAGTTGCCAAGCGGATTGACCGCTGTTATTTTTTCGATGATCGTTTTGCTCAACATCATCAACAGCGCTATCTTTCTGAAAACGCGTATTCATGCCAATGTGATCGTCGCTGCGTTGATAGGGCTGGCAGGAATCTTTATCATTTTCAAAGATGAAATTCTCCAGTTCGATCTGCAAAACCAAACGGCCGTGGCATTTTTGCTTTGTTTGCTGAGCGCTGTCTCCGCATCGTTGGGCAATATCACCAGTGCCTATAACCAGAAAAAGCACCTGCCTGTTATCCAGACAAATGCTTTTGGCATGCTTTACGGCGCATTGGTAATGATTCTTATTTCTCTCGTGTTGGGAAAACCGTTTGAAATTGAATTTTCCGTCGGTTATATGGGATCGCTTTTCTATCTCTCGGTTTTTGGATCCATCATCGCATTCACCGCTTATCTCACCTTAATTGGCCGTATCGGCGCAGACAGGGCAGGCTACATCGCATTGATATTCCCGGTCATTGCGCTGGCGCTGTCGACTATTTTTGAGAATTACATCTGGACATGGCCGGCTGTTATCGGCATGCTGCTCATTTTGCTGGGAAATTATTTGATCATTCGCAAAAGTCACTGATTAATTAATCACAATATCATTATTGGAAACCAGACTTACTGGAATCGTGCCGTTGCCCAGTTTGATCGTAATTTCATTGCCATCATTATCCAAAATCCGCACTGGATGATCGGATTTAATTTTTCCGTACGTCGTGCGGGCATTGATGGATGCATCCGCATTGTGGGGAAGTTCAAGCAAAATAGGCTTATACGAGGTTTCAATTTCGATGCGGCCGCTTGCAGGTAGCGCATCCATTTGGCTGATTTCTATCCGGCTGCTGCTGCCGTGGACGATGATTGAACCGGATGTACGAAACAATTGGATGAGTTTATATGAGCTGCGCACCTGCACATCACCGGTTGCGCCATCGATAAGCACCGGGCAATTGTTGCCGTCAATTTCGACGCGTCCGTTCATTTTTGTCAGATCGATGGTTTTATAGGAGGACCGAATAATCGCATCAGCGCCGATGTTTCGGGCTGTGATTTCGTTGTTGCTGCCGCGAATATCGAGTCCGCCCTTGACGTCAGAAATCATCAAAGGTTTGTAGCTGGAAATGAGTTCAACGTTGCCGGCTACATCGGCGATTTGCATTTCGCAATTAGAGCCATCGACCAAAAGATCACCTTGAATACCATGAATTTCGATCATTTTATAGGATGAGCGAATGGAAGTGTTGCCTTGAATTTTCTGCGCAAGTATTTCGCTGTTCGATGCGCGGATTTCCAATTCACCACCGATATTTTCAACCCGGATGGGTTTGTAGCTGTTTTCCAGCGTGGTTTTTTTACCAACGTCATTTACAAAAAGCCGGCAGTTGGGACCACGGACGTTTAATTCTCCTTGTATATTACTAATTTCCAGCTCTTTGTATGATGATGTCACTTCACAATTACCGGCAACTTTTGTGACTTTCACATGGCTGTTTGGTGCATCGACCAGCAAATCGCCTTGCACATTGTGGACTCGGGCATTTTTGTAGCTGGTAGCGATATCGCTGAGTCCGGCGATGTTTTCTGCGAAGATATCGCCATTCCGGTTTCTCAATTTGATTGTACCGGCAAAATCGCTTACGTTCATCTCACCGTAACTACCGCGCAGGATGAGAGAACCACCGGCATTTAAAATGTCACTCACCCCAACGTCATTGGCGATGTTCAGATCGCCGGTTACATTTTCCAGTTTCAGATCACCGTATTTATTTTTTAATACGATCGAATATTCTTCAGGAACCGAAACGTGCAGAGATACAGATATGGATATATCAGTGCTGCCGTCAAAAATCAGGCGGAGCAACCGGCCCAATCCTTTGTCGGTGCCGCGCAGTTTTTCATTTGGTGTTTCCACGCGCAATGTATAGCCGTCGCTCGTCGGTTCAAGCTGGATGCTGGTGTTTTCGAAGAATTCTTTTCGAATGTCGTCATCGAGGTCACTGATTTCAATTTCGGCCTGGGCGACGATTCGATTCTGTGTTGTCCCGGCGATGGTAATATCAGTGTTCTTTGCTTCGATGTGCAACGTTTTACCCGGCTCAGTTTCTGCCGATTTGCTAAATGTTTTTATTTCCGAACGTAATCCCGCCGCAGCAAAAACCTGCAACGATTGACCATAAATCAGAATGAATACAGTTGTTAAAATGAAGGCAAATTTTTTCATTGGGTCATCCTTTGTATTTGAATTCGCACTCGAAATCGGGTGCTAGTGGAGCTGTGTCAAAACATCAATGCAGTGAATA
>QQUM01000066.1 GCA_008501545.1 Calditrichota bacterium | reverse complement strand
GTCCCGCGTAAATTCGCCCACCATATGCCCGGTTCGCATCACAATGATCCGATGCGCGATATGCAGCAATTCCGGCAAGTCCGATGAAGCGATAATAATTGCGACGCCTTTCCTCGCCAGTTCAGCGATCATGGTGTGAATGTCAAATTTCGCGCCAATATCCACGCCTTTGGTTGGTTCATCGAATAGGCATATTTCGGGTTCAGTCGCCAGCCATCTCCCTACAATGGCTTTTTGTTGATTGCCACCGCTCAAATTGCGAACTTTTGCCTGAATATGGGGGATGGAAATATCCATATCGCGCACAACGACCTGCGTCTGCTCGCTTTCTCCGTGAAAACCAAATCCCCTGATTTTTCTTTCAATAAAGCGATCAATACCAGCCGCTGAAATATTTTCTTTAACAGATCTGATCCCGAATATTCCATTGGTTCTTCTGTCCTCGGTGACAAATGAAACTTTGTGTCTCTTCATCTTTGCCACGGTGGCAGGGGAGACCAGCTTACCATTGATGTAGATATTGCCGGTAGATTTTCTGACTCCAAAGATCGCCTCGGCAAGCTCTGTTCGTCCGGCGCCAACTAAGCCGGCAATGCCAAGTATTTCCCCTTTTTTAATAGAGAAGGAGATGTTATCGAAATCGTACGAGCATAATTTTTCAATTCGTAGCGCTTCATCTTCCTGAGGCGTGCCAATATCCAGTTGAGACTCTCCAGCGGCAATGGCCCTTCCGACCATCATCTCTTCCAGTTGATTTCTTGGTGTGTCTTTTAAATCTCCTTGTCCAACTTGTTTGCCATCCCGCAGAACGATGTATTTGTCTCCCATTTTATAGACTTCATCCATAAAATGGGAGATGAAGATAATAGCAACACCGCGTTGTTTTAATCTTTCCATAATGATAAATAGTTTTTCTCTTTCGGGGGCGGTAAGCGACGTGGTGGGCTCGTCTAAAATGAGCAATCTGTCGGCGTGCAGCAGCGCCTTGGCTATTTCTACGACCTGTTGTTTTCCGGTGCCTAAATCTTCAACCAGCGCTTTGGTGTCAATCTCAATCCCCAAATAATCCAGTTGCTGCCGGGCTATGTTTTCAGCTTCCTTCCAGTCGACATTTCCAGCGCTGCCGGGTAAATGGGTGATGCAAATATTTTCTGCCACGGTAAGACTTTTAAACAAACTCAATTCCTGATGCACAGCTGAGATGCCGTGCTGGAATCCTTTGATATGTTTCTCCTCGCGTCCATCGATCAGGATTTGTCCATCGGTGGGTTCCAGCAGTCCACACAACATGTTTTTCAGGGTTGATTTCCCAGCCCCGTTTTCACCCACCAGCGTAATGATTTCCCCTGGATATACATCAAAGGAAACGTCATCAACAACAGTTTTCCCGGAAAAGGCTTTTTTAAGATTTTTTATTGATAAAATGGGTGTTGCATTAGCGCTTGGCATTTACTAATCCCAGTATTCAATAATTGAAATACAAGTCTTTAATTCGGATTACTTTATGTTAATCGTGGTTTTATTGTAGATTGTTAACAATGTATGATGAAATATCAAATTGTCAAGAACAAATTTGAATGCCGTGTGGAAGTGTAGGTGTGGATAGAAGCAAAGTTATTCGGTTAATGGACTTGCGCGGTATTTCCAAATAGCTTATCCGCATTTCAATTCGTTATTTGCATAGATTAACAGTCAAATCAATCGATTAAAAAATATCAACGTATCAACTAAATGCTCCTGCCAGTAAGACCATTGGTGCCCACCAGCAAACTCTTCGTAGATATGGGGAATTGATTCTTGCTCCAGTTGAGCATGCAGTTGCCGGTTGAATTCAATTAACTCGTCTTCTGTCCCGCAGTCGAATCGAAGCGGGGGGAGGGCGGCTTTATTCTCTACGATGCAAGTAAAAGCATCTTCATTGGCTCTGATTTCCTGTTTATACTCGTCTAACGATTCTTCCACGAAGAGACTCAATTGGCTCACCTCAGTAATCGAGCTGTGAGCAGAGATTCCGGAATAGTGACGTCCGTATTTTGAACCGATCTTCAAAGCGCCAAATCCACCCATGGACAGACCCGAAATAAATTTTTTTGATTTATTGGAAGCCACAGGGATATTTTCTTTCACCGCTGTGGGAACGTCATCAGCGATCCATTTTTCGAAGTCTTTGCCGTCGTACGCCATATAGCCGGAGCCATCTCCCCACAATCCATCGGAGGGCATAGCCAGAATCATGGGTTGGATTTTGCTCTCATCGATGAGCCTTTGCGCTGTTTTGTGGGCGCCTCCCAGAAACGGCCACACCCAGGCGCTACCATAAACACCGTGCAACAAAGTCACAATAGGCATGTCCGCCAACGCTTCACCTTTGGGGACAAAAACACAAATATCCCCACGGCCATGCAAATGGGTGGATTTTACGGTGATGAACCGCAATCCATCCATCTCGAATTGGGGATCGGAAAGTTCGGTTGTTCTAAATTTGGATTCAGTCATTAGTCAAATACGATTACGCCTTTTGCATTCTTGCCCGCCAGCATATCGTCAAATGCCTGCTGCAGGTTGTGCAAAGGATAGGTTCTTGTTATCATTTCATCCAATAAAAGATCGCCTTTGTCATAAAGGCTGACGAGCTTGGGAAAGTCAATTTGTGGCCGACTTTTTCCGTAAAGAGTATTGATATAGATTTTATCCCACTCGAACGAATTCATGTCAATAGTGATTTCCTGCTCGATGCCGCTTACCTGGACCGCTGTGCCAGCGTTTCGAATCATGGCCAAAGGCGCTGCGCCAAGCGCTGGTACTGCGGTGCATTCAAAAGCATAATCGGCTCCACGGCCGTCGGTCAGGTTTTTTACTTGGTCAGCCGCTTGCATCAGGCCGTTGTCATTTTTATCAGCCAGAATGGTGTGCGTTGCTCCAAACTGTTTGGCCATCTCCAGCCGTTTAGAATTGATGTCGATGGCAATGATTTTTGACGCGCCGGAAATTCGAGCGCCCTGGATGACATTCAAACCGACGCCGCCTGTGCCCAACACAACGGCTGAACTTCCCGTGGAGAGCTGCGCCGAGTTAACCACCGATCCGTAACCGGTCATCACTCCGCAACTGATGATGCTGGCGGAGGGCATGGGCATATCGCTTTCCAGTTTCACACAAGCCGATTCCTTTACAAGTGTATATTCTGAAATGGTGCCAATATTAAATGAGCGTTCGATTGGGTTGCGATTCCATTTGGTGCCTTCGAGATGCGCATGTCCGGGAGTGTAACCGTTGGCGCCGGCGGTGACTGGCGAGTTGTTTTCACAGATATGCTGGTTGCCTTCCTGGCATTGAAAGCATTTCATACAAGGCGTCGCCCAATTCAGGATTACCCGGTCGCCGGGCTTGAAATTAGTTACTGCGTCGCCAACTTTTTCAACGATCCCTGCGCCCTCGTGCCCCAGAACGATAGATTTTCCCCATGACAAAGAATCGTGGTCAGTATGGCAAAGTCCCGCGGCTTTTACTCTAACCACGATTTCGTCTGATTGAGGATTTCCAAGCTCAATTGTGTCGATTATAAAATTGCCATTGCCTTGAGCAATTGCCGCTTTGGCTTTTAGGCTCATGATAGTCTCTTTCCGTTTTAATCTGGATTACACAAAAATATTTACCATAAAAGCTCTATATCTCAAAGAAATAATTAATTGAGTTCAATTTGATGTAAATGTTTCGCGTTATTTCAAGGTGCGGGCATCCTGAGTAGCCCCGGTGCTTTTCCAGGGCGTATCGAAGGGTGCGTGATTACCCCGACGCACGCACCCTTCGATACATTTCGCTTAAAAAACAAGCGAAACACTCAGGATGCTACCAAATAAATCCTTAAGCTAAACAGATACAATTTTATTTCAGCCCAGGTCATTGTTTATAGACCTTTGCGCCCTAATTACTATTAAACGAATACAATTAAATTAAAATTATCAAAATATTTGAAATGTTTCTTCATTTATTTTGATTTAAACGAAAGGTATTTTAGCTTTTATTCACTCCTTACTACTGGCGCTGGACCATGTCCGGTTGGCTTTTCTTTTTCCAACGACATAAACCATTTATCAAATTCGAAGCCATCTTCCCGCATGGAGAAATGAATGGTATGCAAACCTTCTCCAAAAATGTCTAAGTAAATTTTCCAGGCTTCCCCACAGTGATTGGCCTCAGTGCGCTGTTTCGATTCCCATGTCCAGGCATTTTTGCCGTCGCACCATTGCATGCGTTTGCCTGATTCCGGCCAAAATCCATCGAGTCCGACGTGGATGCCGTTATCTTCAGAACCGGTAGAATAGGCTCGCACAGAAACATAATATTTCCCGGGTGTGTTGATCCAGACTTTATAGGTCAGCGTGGCAATTTCTCCCGGCGTGTTGGTGAAATTTACGCCTTGTTGCAAAGGATCGGCATGAGTTGCGCGCGTGTCCGGCAGTATTTCAAGGTAGGCACCGCCGCTCGCATCCAGCAAATGGATTGGATCGGGATCTGGGGTGATATTGGGAATTTGACCTGCTGCAATAGTGTGCCACATACGTGCCGTTGAAGAATCTTGGGTGACAAAATCCTCAGCTTCCACGGCAATGACGCCATCTATTTCTTCAAAAATTTTTTCCGTCTCTTCTTCAGTTTGTTCTTCCGGTTTTATCTGAGCATTATTATCAGAACATGCAGTAAGTAAACAACAGATAACTATAAGGGCTATCGGTTTCATAAAATCCTCGTTTTAAATTGGATTTAAATTTAAAATTCGCACAAATTTTTAATGGCAAAATTATTTGGGGAAAAATACTAAAAAAAATAATTTTGCCTAAATAATTTTGCCACTTCTTCAATGTGTCATCTTGATAAAGAAGAATGTATTTTAGCATGATTTTTATTTAAAACTTGCATTTTTATGATGAAATAGATTATCATTTTACCATGAAGCCAATTTTCGAAAAAGTCGATCTCAAAGATGATGAATCGATTCTTGCTTTCATCTATTCCCGAGATGAATTTGGAGCGCCGTGGCATTTTCATCCTGAATACGAATTGACGTTGATTCTCGAAAGCTCGGGCATACGCTATGTTGGCAACAACATTTCTGCATTTGAGGAAGGAGACCTGGTTCTAATCGGCAGCAATTTGCCCCATTGCTGGAAAAATGAGAACCAGGAGCAAAGTCACAGCTCTTCTCTTGTTATTCAATGGGATAAAAATGTTCTCAGTGAATTGCCCAGTTTTGCTGACATTCGAAATCTGCTGAATAAATCCCAGAGGGGGATCGTTCTCGAACTTGCAGATAAACAACCTGTGATTGATTTGATGCACAAAGTCCTGAACACTACTTCGATCAAACGTTATTTAAAGCTCATCGAATTGCTCCATACCATTTCTACTCTCAATGAATTAACTCTGTTAGCAGGGGATTCCTATTCATCCGACTTGTCCGACTCCGCCATAAACCGTTTGGAAAAAGTGCAATCCTATGTTAGAGATAATTACATGAACAAGATCAAACTTTCCGATGTGGCAAGTCGCTTGAGCTTAAGCGAGCAATCATTTTCGAGGTACTTTAGCAAATGCATGAATCGTCCCTTTTTTGTATTTCTCAATGAATACCGGGTAAACATCGCCAGCCGAATGTTAGTTGAAACCGATTATCAGGTCACTGAAATCGCCTATAATTGCGGCTATGAAAGCCTGCCGTTTTTTTATAAACAGTTTCAAAAATTCAAGGGCTATTCTCCGCTGGAATTTCGGAAGATGTATCAACGAATTTGACTCGTTAAGCCGTTCCCCGCTGCAAGAATACCGTACATTCTTGCATGATGTTAAATTAAAAGTAGTCCCCGTGCCATAAACCGCGATCCTTAATTTATTCAACACTTCAATCAAACCAAAAGACAAAATACAGTACAAATTCATCAAAATGAAAGAAGATTTATGTAATAAAAATTATAGATTTTTTTATCAAAGAAAGATGGCAGTAATTTATTCTTAAATTTTAAAGGTAAAATAATTTTGGGCAATATTATTTATCTTTATAAT